>CAYXPO010000264.1:0-6829 GCA_964466925.1 uncultured Nitrospirales bacterium | reverse complement strand
GGTGATGATGATTATAAAATCATTACTACTATGGACGCTCTTTTTGCTTACTTTGGTCTGGGTGGAAGATGATTCCAGCGCTCGGCGTTATGCCACGCTCGAAGATGTCGCCACGGCGGCGCGGTTGGCGGATGCGCTGCCAAACATCACGATGGCCGGCGCCATGAGCGATCCGCACGAGGTACCCCCGGAATACCGGTGCGTGCATGTGGCGGCGGAATTGCTGAAAAATACCACGAAACCCATTATGTTCTGGTTTCATGACCGCCCCTCCGCGCGGTTTGTGCTGGACCTGATGGAGATTGTGGCGGGCAGCCGCAAGGAAATGGCCCAGTATCCCGTGGCCTATCCGTTTCTCGAGCCCATCAGCCCGTTGCGCTTTCCGCACGATGGCGTGGACCTGTTGTTTGAAACCTGTGAGATTCCCTTGCCCGTGCCCATCGGGCCAATGGCGCAGGTCGGCGCCACCGGGCCTGGAACCCTGGCCGGAACCCTGGCGCAGGAAAACGCCGAAATCCTGGCCGGACTGTGTGTCGTCCAGTTGATTCGCGCCGGCACACCCGTCTGTTACGGCGGCATACCCCACGCCTTCGACATGCGCACCACGCAAATGATTTTCGCGGGGCCCGAACAGGCCCTCATGGCGGTCGCCATGACGCAGATGGGTAAGTTCTATGGCCTGCCGGTCTATATCAACGCCGGGCTGATCGACAGCAAACTCGCCGATGCGCAAGCCGGCCTCGAAGCGGGCATCACCCTCGCGCTGGGGGCCATGGCCGGCGCCGACATCTTCGGGCACCTCGGCATCTGCGGCATGGACCAGGGGAGTTCCCCCACGATTCTTATGCTCCAGCACGAGTTAATCGGCTATGTCGAACGCCTCGCCAGAGGCATTACGCTCGATGACGATGCTCTCGGCCTTGACACGATCCGCGCGGTCGGCCCCGGCGGCAATTACCTCGCCGAGGAACACACCGCCCTGCATTTCCGGAATGAACTGTGGTTTCCCCAACTCCTCGACCACCATTACTTTGAAACATGGCTCGAACTCGGCCGTCCCGACATGCTCCGCCGCTGCAGCGACATGAAAAACGATCTATTGAACACCCATACTCCCGTACCGCTTCCGGACGATACCCAGGCCGAAATAGAGCGCCTGTTGTTGCAAGCCAAAAAATATCTGGAGTGACGGCACCGAATTCCATCCCACAGTTCTCAGCATGGTATGATGCGAACATGGAACCGATGCGCTTAAAAATCACGGAGGGCATGCGCGCCCTGATGGACTACCCGAAGATGGCGGGGCCGGTCCCGCGCATGATGGTGCTGGAGAGCCGGTATTGGCTGGATTCCGCCTGCATGAACGCGGCGCGCGCGATGGGGTGGGAACTCGCCCATGCACCGGTGGCCCGGGAAGGCGCGATGCCCCGTGAAATGATCGCGGCGTTTTTGCAGACGCTTTTGGAATTCAGGCCGGATTTTGTGTTGAGCATCAACTTGAGCGGCATGGATGAAGGGGGTCTTTTTGCGGGGCTGTTCGCGGACCTCCGGGTGCCGTATGTCACTTGGTTCGTGGATGATCCGCGCACCATTTTGATGGACCGCGCGATTTATGCCTCGGACTATGCCATCGCCTTGACGTGGGAGGCCGCCTATACGGAGTACTTGGCGCGGACCGGCTTTGCGGAAACGCATGTGATGCCGCTGGCGGTGGACCTCTCCTTGTTTAATGCCGAACCCGTGGACGCCTGCGAATTGCCGCCGAGTTTTGTGGGGAATTCAATGATTGATTTTTCCGGGAGGGAAGGGGAAAAAGTAAAGAATAACCCCGCACTGAACGCTGCGGTGATGGAAGCGTTTGAGGCAGGCCGGGTGACACGCGGAAATTTTGGACAGGGAGTGGGGGAGATACTGAACGATGTAACGCCTTTCGATGCGGAGGAACGGCGCGCGGCGGAATTGTATTTTTTCATTGAGGGTACGCGGCGGCTGCGGCATGAAATCGTGAGCGGGCTGGCTCCGGAAGGGGTGGTGGCGCGGGGGGATGATGCCTGGCAACAGGTAACCCCGCTGTTTGGGCCGGAGGTCAATTACCGTACCGAGTTGCCACACCACTACCGGTTGACCGAAGTGAATCTGAACATCACCAGCATCCAGATGGCGTCGGCGGTGAACCAGCGGGTATTTGATTGTCCGGCGGCGGGGGGATTTTTACTGACCGATGCCCAATCTTCCCTGGAAACGCTCTTTGATGCGGACCGCGAAGTTGTCCGGTATCACTCCTTGGAGGAATGTGTGGACCTTTTGCGTTTCTACCGGGCGCATCCCGCCGCGCGGGTGGAAATTACGCATCGGGCGCGGACGCGTATACTGAATGAGCATACCTATGCGCACCGCCTGGAACGGATTGCCGGGATTGTGCGCAAGCGGTTCTCCTGAAAAGAGATAAGAGGCCTGACACTTTGGGGTACCAGGCCTCCGCGGAAGGAGAAACGCCACATGTGGCACTGACCACAAAAATTGTACCATCCAAACGGCATTTCGGCAACGCATGATAACGTTCTGCACCCAATGGACTTATAGGGAGATACCCGTCCCGGTTTATTGCGATTTGGTGCGGCGGATGGCGTCTTCCCATCCCGCGAGGGCATTGTGACGTTGTTCGGGGGACCAGGAAGGCTCAAAAACCCGGTCCGCCTGCCAAATACTGCGTATGGCGTCCTGGCTCGGCCAGAAACCCACCGCCAGCCCCGCGAGGAAGGCTGCGCCGAGCGCGGTGGTCTCCAAGATTTGCCCGCGCACCACGGGGCTGCCGAGGAGGTCGGCCTGGGTTTGCATCAATAAGTTGTTGGCGGCGGCTCCGCCGTCCACGCGCAGTTGCGGGATGCGCCCGCCGGTATCGGTTTCCATGGTGCGCACGACATCGGCGGATTGGAACGCAATGGACTCGAGCGCGGCCCGGACGATATGCGCGCGGGTGGCGCCCCGGGTGAGGCCGGTGATGAGGCCGCGGGCGCGCATGTCCCAATAGGGTGCGCCAAGCCCGGTAAATGCGGGCACGATGTAGACCCCGGCGGTGTCGCTGACTTCACGGGCCACCGCTTCACTTTCCCCGGCGGAAGCAATGAGTTTCAGCCCGTCGCGCAGCCATTGGATGACCGCCCCGCCCACAAACACGCTGCCTTCCAGCGCATAGAAAACCTTGCCGTCCAATCCCCACGCGATGGTGGTAAGCAGGCCGTTCTTTGATTCAACAGGCTGTTCCCCGGTGTTCATCAACAGGAAGCAGCCGGTGCCATAGGTGTTTTTGCATTCGTTGAGGTGGAACGCGGCCTGGCCGAAGAGCGCGCTCTGTTGATCGCCAATGAGCGACGCCACGGGGATTTCCCCGCCGAGCAAGGAAGTGGTTCCATAGACATAACTCGACGGCATGGCCTGCGGGAGCATTTCCTGCGGTATGTCCAGGTGCTTGAGCAAGGAGGCGTCCCATTGGCGGTCGCGGATGTTGAAGATGAGGGTGCGCGAGGCGTTTGAGTAGTCGGTGGCGTGCACGCCCGTGAGTTTGTAAAGCAGCCAGGAGTCAATGGTGCCGAAACACAGTTCGCCGCGCGCGGCGCGCGCGCGAAGGCCGTCCCCATGGTCCAGAATCCATTTGACTTTCGTGCCGGAAAAATACGCATCCACCACGAGGCCCGTCCGGTGTTTGAATTCCGCGGCAAGCCCTTGTTGCTGAAGCTGTTCGCATGTGTCGGTGGTGCGGCGGCACTGCCAGACGATGGCGTTGTGGACGGGTTCCCCGGTCTTGCGGTCCCATACCACGGTGGTCTCGCGCTGGTTGGTGATGCCGATGGCCGCGATGTCCGCATGGGTAACCTTTGCCTTTTGCATCACTTCCCGGGCCGTATCCAGTTGCGTGGACCAGATTTCCCGGGGGTCGTGTTCCACCCAGCCCGGTTGGGGATAGTGTTGCTTAAATTCCCGCTGGGCCACCGCCATGATGGCGCCCTGCTGATCAAAAAGAATGCTTCGCGAACTCGTCGTGCCTTGATCCAACGCCAGAACGTACTTCGTGCTCATATACGGTTCTCCTTCCTGTCCGGTAAAGCATAGCAGGACTGCTTTTTCGGATAAACTTATTTTCGCCAGCTTTGCATGAGGCGGGTTTGTGCATGAATATGGTTCCCCTGTCATGCACAGTGCCGCGGCGGGGGGGCGTTTCCCGCCGGTCTATTTTTTCCCGTACCCGCGTGCGGGTAGTGCCTGCGGGATGCATAGATTGGCCTTCAGGAAACGCTTCTCTATCGGTCTCTTGGGCTCTTCGACGCGCGCAATAAGGATTTCGGCGCTTTGCCTGCCCATCTCATAGCCCACTTGCGACGCCGTAATGATGGGCATGTCCAGCACCTGCGCCAATTCATTGTCGTCCACGGTCGCCACCTCGGCATCCTCGGGAACCCTGTATCCCAATACATCCAGTTCGTCCAATAACTTCGCGGCCACGCCATCATTCATGCATACAAACGCGGTTGGCCGTTGTTGCTGGGCCATGATGCGGTGGACGACCGCGGAGAACAGCGCCGGGTCCTCGTCAGAGGTGATGCCCGTCAGACTTGCCAGACAGGGGAGCCCCTCCTCTTGGAGCGCCTTCCTGTAACCTTTCTGCCGATCTTCCACCGTCGTATTGTCCAGCGTTGTCGTGATGAGACCAATCGTCTTGTGTCCGCGGTTTGTAAGGGCTTTCGTCAGCCGGTAGCCTGCGTCTTCGTTGTCTGTGACAACAAAGTCGGCTTCCACACCCCGTGCGTAGCGGTCAATGAGCACAAACGGGAACGAGGCCCGGCGAAATTTCTCAAGCAAGTCCAGCGTCAATCCTGAAGGGTGCTGCAGCCAGAAGGCAATGCCGTCAATGCCGCTGTTACGGATGTCCGCCAGGAACTCAAACTCATTCCCATTGCTGAAGTGCTGGAAGTAGACCATCGCGTGGAAATTCTTCTCGGCGGCGTACCGCGTAAACCCTTGGATCACTTGACGCGTATAGTGGCACTCCAGCACGGGACAAGCCACCGCGAGCGTTCGCCATTCCGTAATACGCAACGGCTTCTCCCGTTTCGATACCGGCGCCACAAAAGACCCGCGTCCCGGCGCCCTGACGATATATCCTTCCTGTTCCAGGTCACGCAGGGCTTGCCGCGTGGGGTTGCGGCTTACGTTGTATGTCCGCGCCAACTCCATTTCCGACGGCACCCTGGCGCCTTCCTGCAAATCCCCATCTTCTATGCGGTTCTTGAGTACGCGTTTTATGTACGCATATGCGGGAAGGTTTGAAGGAATATGTCCTGCCATGGCGTCCTCATCTCAGCGTGCTTTGTGTGCGGCAACTGAAACACCCACCCGCGTCCTGGAAACCCACCCGATAACGAACAAGGGGGCATGCTTCGCCGCACACGACATATTCTACATTAAACCTCTCGGAAACTCGAACGGTCCAAACAATTCCGAGCCCAACGGGCAGGCCAAAACCCGGCGGCCCGAATCCCCCCGTCAGGCGGTGTGACACTCTTGATTTTCGTGAATCCGGTCATCTTGCGCCGAAACGGCGGCCGGGTTCCCGTGGAACCCGGCGGCGCACGGTGAGCACACCGGCAAGCGCAATCGCACCGATCAGCACGATAACCGCCGCCGCTCCCGACACCGGAACGCTGTGTTCCAACACAACAAGCTCGGCATCGTCGGAAACCAGGACATCCGTGTTGGCATCCGTTATCTCGACGGTGTATACACCCGAATCGTCAATCGTGACCGGGGTGAACGCCAAAGTGGACGCCGTTTCACCCGGGATGTCGCTGCCGGTTTTCTTCCATTGATACTGGATCGGTTGATACCCCCCCGTGACGGACACATGGAACACATAGGGTTTCCCTGCCTGCACACTATCGCCCACCGGTTGCACAAGAATGGCAAGATGATTTTCGACAACCAGAACCGCGTGTTTCGTCGCATAAATATTGCCATCGTAGGAAATCTCGCACCAGTACTCTCCCGCATGATCGGTGGACAACGAACCCAAGTCCCAATCCGGCAGTGCGGGACCGTCGGAGATAAACTTTTCACCGTTGTCCCGTTTCCAGCGATAGGCCAGAGTCTCGGCGCCGCAGTCCGCAACCACGGAGAAGGTGTGGGAATCGCCGGCATAGCGCCAGC
The DNA here is from genome assembly GCA_964466925.1 of uncultured Nitrospirales bacterium. GTDB lineage: Bacteria > Hydrogenedentota > Hydrogenedentia > Hydrogenedentales > CAILVY01 > CAILVY01. Next base: position 628 of record CAYXPO010000264.1, on the reverse strand, counting down.
CTCCTTCCGGCTGTGCGAGGAACCCGCGCCAGTTGAATATCCGCACCAGGCTTGATTCAACGCGGGCACAGGGGTTTCCGGCCGCGTCATGAAGCCCGGGTAACAGGATGATGCCGATGGTCCCGTCGGAATCCGGATCGTTCAAAACCGCCGTTACCGTATACACCGGCATGACGCCCTCCACCCCGATCTCGGCCTCGAGCGTGCCGGCATTGTTCAGAAGAACCGTGGACAACGGCTCGGTTGTGGCCTCGTCAAAACTTACCGTGAACGCGATCTGGTCGGCACCGGTTGGGCCGGGTATCACCGGTGTGATGGTAACATGAGGTGGCGTCGTATCAACGCGCAGTTCGTTGGTGGACCCGTCGCTGCCCCTGCGTCCGAAGCCGTCCTCCGCCACGGCGAAAACGTCATACACGCCGTCGGGCAAGGGAACGGTGATTTGCACGCTCCAGGTGGGCAAACCGCTTAAGTCGGCGCCGTACACGTGGCCGTTCACCGTGACGTCAACGCGCGCAATGATGGCGCCGATCTGCGGCTCGGCGGTGCCCGTAATTACCGGGGCCGTGTCATTCGTCAGCAGCGGGTTTACGGTAACGCTTGGCGCGGTCAGATCAACGGTCAACTC
>CAYXPO010000263.1:0-6835 GCA_964466925.1 uncultured Nitrospirales bacterium | reverse complement strand
AATGATCGCCGGGTCCGGGCGCATACCCGTCTTCCGTGCCCGCCTCGCAATGGAACCCATCCGAATTGAAGAACTGGATAACACGGAGGAGTTCGGACAGGCTAATCAGGTTGTTGTGGTCCTGATCGGATGTCTGCCACAGACTTTCTTCGCCCTCGGCGCCGCCTTCCCCTTCTTCACCCTCGCCTTCTTCTCCTTCGCCTTCCGCGCCGCCTTCGCCCTCTTCGACTTCTCCTTCCGCGCCGCCTTCCCCTTCGGTGATGACGCCGGCAGCGAAGCAGAAGCTCAAGTCCGCGGGCAGGGTGTCCCAGTAGGCTTTCCCGTTACTGTGATAAAGGGATTGTCCATCCCCAACGGGAGAACTCACCCAGTGCCATTCGCACGGCATCGAAGAAGAAAGGCTCGAAATGCCCACAAGCCCTTCGCTCACCGTGATGGGCGTATCCAACGTCAAGGTATACCGGTAAATAGTGACGAACGCGCCCGGAAGCGTGTAGACCGCGCCCGTATCCACTTTTACAGGCACTCCCTCCGCCGCGCCCAGTGAAACACCCGGTATGCCGCCATTATTCTGCGTGAAAGATATTTGGAACATGCCGGAGGTGTTACATGTGGAGAAGACCCCGGCTTCTTCATGCGCATCAAATCCCCACCAGGTGACACTGCCAATGGGTTCCGTCACGCCCGAGAAGAAGTCATAAGCGGTCCCCAAATTAATCTGGCATACGGGGGCTTGCCAGGGGGAACTGTCCTGATGCGGGGGGTGTGAGAAGATGGAATCGAGGGGGCAGAATTCAATGGGTTCGACCACTTCTCCTTCACCTTCCGCACCGCCTTCGCCTTCTCCCTCGGTTTCGCCTTCAATTGTGCCTTCACCTTCGCCTTCGATCATCGGGGTGATGCAGATGCTCCAACTGTTCAGGCTGCCATACGACCCTCCGCCGAGATCTTCAATCGTAAGGGTCCATGTGCCCGCCGCGCCATATCCGTCAAATCCATACAAGGCGTTATAGGGCTGGAAGACATCGCTGTAGGGCGGATAACCCTCATAGATGCTGGCCGTCGCTTCATCGTCGAAGACGGTTTGTTCGAAGTCCTGGCCGTCATTGTCGAGTTCCCAGAACAACGCCACTTCCACGCCGTCGGGGGAAGTCAATACGCCTGTCAGCGCAGCGGTGCTGTTGCAGGTGATGTCCAGTTGAACATTGACATCGGCGATGGTCAGGGTATCGGGCACATTAAGGGTTGAGCTAATCGAAGCGCCGCTGATCAGGTCTACAGGCACATCGCTGCTGTGGTAGCGTACACATTCGAGTTCGCCCTCGCCTTCGGCCGTTCCTTCGCCTTCTCCTTCCGCTGTGCCTTCTCATTCTTCAGCGCCTTCGCCTTCGGCGACAACTTCCGCGCCGAGGCACAGGCTGAGGTCGTAGTCCTGCGGAGTGATAGTATGCGTGGCATCCATCAGAATGGAGGCGCCGTCGCCTTGCGGGGAACTCATCCAGTGCATATTGCAGCCCGAAGATCCGAGCCCCTGGATTCTAATCCATCCGGAAGCCAGCGAGACTGGAGTGGAGAGGGTGGCTTGGTACCGTTGCAGGATTACAAAGGCGCCTGGCAGGCTATAGTTTACGCCGGTGCTCACTTTTACGGGTGTGAGCGTTTCAGAATAGAATTGAAGTTCTCCAGGTTCTCCGCCATCATCTGCCCAGAACGTAATCTGTGCTGTTTGGGGTTGGGCTATACACGCCGACCACAACCCGCTCTCTTCTCTCGCGGTATACCCCCACCAGGTAACCGTGCCAATCGGTTCCGTAATCCCAGAGAAATACTCAAAAGGATAATCAGTTGCTCCTGGCGAGTTCGCTGTGGGAGCGGTCCAGTTGGCCGAGGGCGCATGCGGCCCCTGGCCGAATAGCGAACCAAGTTCACACGCCTCGAGCAGGGGGTCTTCTTCACCTTCCTGGGATGCGCTGGTGGTATTGAGGCACAGGCCCCAACTAAGCACTTGAGCAGGACTTCCATCGTCATTATATACAGTCAAAGACCACTCGCCCACCGTGGTTTGACCATCGAATCCAGAGAGGGCGGCTACCGGGCGGAACGATCCGGTAAAGGGCGCGGCCCCGCTGTTGATGTCCGTGTCCGCCTCGTCGTCAAAGACAGTATCCGTAAAATCGCTGCCCGAAACCAGCGGGTGATTCACCAGTTGTATGGTGGTGCCCTCCGGAGACCGCAGCGAGACGGCGAAACTGTCAACATACTCGCAATCCATGGTGAAAAAGACATTCACATCTTCAATCAAGCCCAGATCAGGAAGTTCCAATGTCGAGTCATCAAAATCCCCCGCATAGATGGTGTACGGCACATTGTCACTCGCATACGAATCGCAGGGGCGGATGCCGCGGATATGGCCGGTAATCTCCACAAACCATCCATAAACGGTGCCGGTCGTGCTGCCGCCGACATCGGTGACGGTGAGTATCCAGGTCCCTTTGGTGCTTGCGCCGTCATAGGTGGACAACGGGTCCATAGGCCGGAAGCTGCCGGTAAAGGGCGGCATCCCCAAGCCAATCTCATTCCCGGCCTCGTCGTCCAGCAGGGTATCATCAAAATCCTCCCCGTCGTTATCCACCTCGCTGAACAACCTGATTGAAACGCCCGCAGGGTTTTCCAATTGGACAATCAAGCCGGAAGTGCTGGAACACCCGATATTGAGGCCGACATTGATGTCGTCAATCGTGATGGAACCGGGAATATACAGCGAACTGGTGACACTGCCGTTGGGAACCAGTTCCACCGGCTCACTTTCGTTGTCATAGTAGGTGAACTGATTGCCGCCGCCGAATTCCGAGGTGTTGCCATCGGCGTCGGTGGCGGTGGCGGTCACATTCATCCCGTCATAGGCGTTCAGATCTGCGGAACTGAAAAATCCACCCGATGCGTTAGAGGGTACGGAATCCACGAAAATGCGGCCTTCATCCGCATCGTCCACAAAAATTTCGATGGTGGAACTGACAGGGCCGGTGCCTTGCACCGGGCCGATTGCGGTGATGTTCGGCGCGGCAATGCCGCCATTGCCTGCGTAAATGTATATCCCTTTTGCGCCATTCGAGTGGATGGAATTGTGGAGGATGGAGTTATTAATGGCCTGCTCCCCCTGAATATTCACGCCATATCGCCCGTTAAAGGCAATGGTATTCCCTGCCTCCAGCGTAGCACCGCCGATTGTGAAATTGTCCGCTCCATTGGAAAGTTGAATTCCGTCTTTTCCATTGGGCAAAGGGGCAACGCCGGTAACATCCGTGCCGATGAGGTTGCTCTGGATAGTATTCTCCGTGGGTGCGCTTGCGCTCAAAATGCCAGCATCAGCGTTTCCGGAAATAAGGTTGCCTTCCCCCGAATCCGGACGGCCAATCAGGGTTTTTTCGGCAAACGTCAACTGGATACCGTAGTTATTCGGGATGGCATACATGCCGGTGGCATCCGTGCCAATATAGTTTCCGGTAATGACGGTGAACATGGCCGGGTCTGACGGCGTCGGCTTACCATAAAGACGAATACCCGCCGTGTTGTTTCCCGAAATGATATTGCGTTCTTCCTCGGAATCACCGCCGATTTGGTTGTGGTCGCCCATATCCACCAGGATGCCTTCGCCGTTGCCCAAGTCGCTCACGCCGTCCGTGCCGATGCGGCAGCCCAAAATATCGTTGTTGTTGCCTGTGATGTGAATCCCCACACCTCCACATTTGATAATCGTAAGCCCCTTGATCACACAATCGGATCCTCGAATGGTCAAACCATTATTGCTTCCCGCAGAAAGGTTTTTCCCATCGAGCGTCACGACGCCGCCCCCATCAATGGTGGTGGCATCCCCCACTACATCGCTCAACTGCCCTGTCAGGGTGATGGTCTCCGAACCCGCCGGCAAATTGAACGTGATGGCGTCCGCGCCGGGATGCGCGTTGGCCGTGTTAATGGCTTCCATCAAGCTGCCGGGGCCGCTGCCGGCATTGGTGGCCACCACAATGTCCGAGCCTGCGGCCAACCCTCCCCATACTAGTGTGAACGCGGCCAAAGCGAGAATGAAACCATACCCACGCGATTTACCTGCTGTCAAAAGCATTGAACGACCCTTTCCTTCCTGCGTTTCTATCATGCCATGTACATTTCGGCAATGCACACAAGACTCTCTCTCTTTACACGGCCAAAACTTGTTTACACGCCTTCCCCGCCGGACGGCACAGCCCTGCCTGCTAAAAATGTGGGAAAACGACACCCGTCACTTTTGGGAACGACAAATATAACATTACCCGACACCTCTGCTCGCACGGCAACTCCCTGGGAATGGCGGCCCGGCCAACCCCGTGTTTCCTCCGGCTGCCTCTACAGCCGAACCCTTTACGGTAACGATAGTATCACAAGAATTGAGCCATTTCAAGCCTATTATTACTGAAAAAACCGGGATTGCCTTCCCGTGCCCACGGTTTGTGGGCTCGATTATTGCAATCCCGGCCTTTCTGGAAAAAGGAAGTATTCGCTGTTTGGCGTATTAGTCCGCCCAATAGAACCAGTCCATAAAGTTGTAATGGTGGTAGAACTCGCTGGCATTACCGGAGTCGGGCACATTCAGGGGAATGCCCGTGCTGGCGGCAAAATTGGCGCCCGCCGCCGCAAAGGGATAATAGACCATGTCGGAGGTGTTGAAAGGCTGCATGAGCAAGCCCTGCTGGGATGGATTACACGTAAAGTAGACAAACTCGGGCCATTGCGCCGCCGGCGGCAAGATGTGGGCAAAATTCAGGGTGTTCATGTCGAGGGCGACGACTTCAACGGGCGATACATCGCTGTCCCGGCGGTCCCAGATGAGGTAATTGTCCGCAGTCCAGCGCAAGTGATCATAGAAACGCACCTGGGCTTCCCAATGCACCACCTGTTTGTTTGAACCATCCTTGTTCATCGTCATGACCACGGAATACCAGTCATTGGTGCATCCCGCGCAGACGGTTTCCCGGATAAACGCGATCCGGTTGCCGTCGGGGGAAAAGACCGGCCACCACAAACCCCACGAACCGGTATTGTCCCCATTGATGAGCACCATGTCTTCATGATCGGCGATCTTGGTCTGGCCGGTGCCATCTTCATTGACAGTATAAATGTCACACACATCGGCTACTTCTTCGCCGCCCAGGAAGGTGATGAGCGGTTCCGTGGGGCTGGCGTCGGGATTGCGGTAATGCAGGATCGAGGTGTTGGTGATGCGCTCAAGATTCCCGCCATTCACCAGGTCCGCCCCGTAGATGCCGCTGTGTTCATCGTCAACAAAATCCGCAAAATAGACCCGCGTGGCATCGTAATTGACGGTGGGGGAATAAATCCAGCGGTTGACTTGGCCCGGCCAAGGCTCCACCGCGCGGATTTCCCGCGGCTGGTTGATATCCGCCACATCCACCACATAAAACTTACCTTCATAATCACCGGAGACCACAATGTTGGCTGTGGCGTGGTAGGCGTTCGCCAAATCAAAGGCTTGCGCACCGCGCACCACCCGGACGGTATAGGCCCCCACGGGAATGCCCGCGGGCACTTGTGCTTTCAGCGTATCGGTATCCTCCACCGACACAATCGTGAGGGTGATGGTTCCCGCATGGGCATTGACCAGAAACGCCTGGGTGGTCTTGTCAAAGCATCCCCCGGTGATGGTGATTTCGATGGAACGCTGGTTTTGCCCACTGGCCGGGCTTACCACCGAAATGCTGATGGCTGCGTCATTCCCACACAATAAGGGGGGGCATCCGCCAAGGAGGCTCCCCAAGCACGCCACGAAGGCCATTGCGCATAGTGAAAAATCAGAGGTCCTTTTCATGGTTATGTCTCCCTCCACTTGATTCGAACACCATGATATTTCTGTCTCCCCAACTCAGGGAGGCCTCGTTTGATGCGTATTATGCGGAAATCCATAGAACATGTCAACCAAACGTGGAACGCAAGTTGACATGCGGGGATTAACGCCGTATAGTTGATGTAGAAGAGGGTTCGATTGCCTGCGCAATCGAAGGTTAAATGGATGGTCGGGCCGCCATCCTCCAAAGCCTTGCAGAGGAGGATGCGCCATGAGCGTTTCCAAGCACACCGATGTCCCCCCCGCCACCGAAAGCTTTCAAAACCTGGTGCCGCTGATCTTGCGGTTTTTTTGGATGCTGGCCGGCAATTTCGCCCTGTTGATTACCTGCCTGTATATCCTGAACGAAAGCGCCCCGTTTTTATCCTGGCTGGATGCCTTCTATGGGGCCACCCTCGTTCTGGTGCTCGCCGCCCGCTACGCCGAGGTCAAGTTCTACGAGGGCCGGACCGCGGATGGAGAACCCGCCACGCTCGCGCATTGGACGCGGTATGCCGTGATCCTGACCGCTGTGGCCGCCGCGGGATGGCTTCTGGTGCATGGGATCAACTTTCTGCATACCCGGTAACGCCTGAATCGCGCGCGGTCCTGCCCGGGCCTATCTGGAATTATGGATGGAAGGGCTTGCCGCGCGGATAGCGTTGAATTCCGGGAAAAAAACACAATCCGCATTAAACGTTTTTCGCATGGTGCAGGGTTGCCCGGAATGGACATTTGACCAAACCCCTTGTGCTTCATGGCGGTCTCCCCGGCGGGAGTCCGCCTGAACCCTGAGAAAGGACCCTGTATGAGCAATACGAAACCGGTATTTTGCGTAATGGGCGCGGGCCATGGCGGGTTGGCCATGGCGGGTCACCTTGGCCTGATGGGATTCGAGGTCCGCCTGTTTAACCGGAGCCTGGAGCGAATCATTCCCGTGCAGGCCCGGGGCGGGGT
>CAYXPO010000262.1:0-6840 GCA_964466925.1 uncultured Nitrospirales bacterium | reverse complement strand
CCCCGGCTTGGTGATCGGGCAGCGCGGCGCGGAAGTGGACAAGCTGCGCTATGAACTGGAACAACTCACCGGTCACGAGTTGATGATTAACATCCACGAGGTGCTCAGCCCCGAGTTGAGTTCCACCCTGGTGGCCGAAGGCATCGCACAACAGCTACAGCGCCGCATCTCCTTCCGGCGGGCCATGAAAAAAGCCCTGCAGAACACCATGCGGCTGGGCGCCAAGGGCGTCCGTCTGCGGGTGGCGGGCCGGTTGAACGGCGCGGAAATCGCCCGTTCGGAACAGGCGCGGGAAGGCAGTGTGCCGTTGCACACCCTGCGCGCGAACGTGGATTACGGCGTGGCCACCAGCCATACCACCTATGGCTGCATCGGCGTGAAGTGCTGGATTTATCATGGCGACATGCTTCCGGGAGAACGGGTAACGACGGTCGGCGGAGAACGGGCTCCCCACGGACGGCGTCCCTCGGATGCCCCGCGGATGGAGAGTGTGGACCCGGAAGGCGGCGAGCATTCCGATCGCCAGGGCCGCGGCGGACGCCGCGGGCGCAAATAGGGATGGAGTAAACGAACCATGTTGATGCCGAAACGAACGAAATACCGGAAACAGCAGCGCGGGCGGCGGACAGGCGTCTCGAAAGGCGCCACATCGTGCGCGTTTGGCGAATTCGGTTTGAAGGCGATGGAAGACGGCTGGATTACGGCCCGGCAAATCGAGGCGGCGCGTGTTGCGATCACACGCCACCTGCGCCGCGGCGGAAAAGTGTTCATCCGGGTGTTTCCGGACAAGCCCATCACGAAAAAGCCCGCGGAAACCCGCATGGGCAAGGGCAAAGGCGCCCCCGAGGAATGGGTGTGCGTCGTGAAGCCGGGCCGCGTGATGTTTGAACTGGAAGGCGTGACCGAAGACTTGGCCCGCGCGGCCACCCGCCTCGCCGGCCACAAACTGCCCATTAAAACCCAATTTGTGAAGCGGACCTAGGCGCGCACTGTGGAGGATACGAACCTGTGAAGGCGAAAGAATTGAGAGACCTGACGAACGAGGAGTTGCAGCGGCGCGAACGCGAACGCAAGAACGACCTCTTTGCGTTCCGCATGCAACTGGCCACCGGGGTGGTGGACAATGTCCGCTCGGCCCGCGTGGCGCGCCGGGACATTGCGCGCATCAAAACCATAATGAGACAACGGGAGCAGGCCTCCGCTAAAGGGACGAAGTGATGATGGACGCACACGAGCAGAAGAGCGAGGACACCCGGGGCCGCCAGAAGGAGCGCATCGGCGTGGTGACGAGCAACGCGATGCAAAAAACCATCACCGTGGCGGTGGAAGGCGTCAAAACGCATTCCTTGTATAAGAAATCATTGAAGCGGACGAAGAAGTTCAAGGCGCACGACGAACGCGGCGAAGCGAAAGTGGGCGATACGGTGCAAATCCGGGAAACGCGCCCCCTGAGCAAGACCAAGTGCTGGCGCCTGGTGAAAATTGTCAAGCGCGCGGACTGACGCGGTAAAGGACTACGGCCATGATCCAGATTTATTCGAGACTGAACGTCGCCGACAACTCGGGCGCGCGGCAGATCCGCGTAATCCAGGTGATGGGCAGTTCCAAGCGCCGCTATGCGGGCCTGGGCGACATCATCACGGCGAGCGTGAAGGACGCCATTCCCAACGCGGCGGTCAAAAAGGGCGACGTGGTAAAGGCGGTGGTGGTGCGCATGAAGCACGACACGCAGCGGCCCGATGGGTCCGTGATTCGATTTGACAGCAACGCGGCGGTGCTGATTACCCCGCAATTGGAACCGCGCGGAACGCGCATTTTCGGCCCGGTGCCCCGTGAACTCCGTGAAAAGGGGTTCATGCGGATTATTTCCCTGGCCCCGGAAGTGGTGTAAAGGAGCGCCTTATGCACATTCGCAAAAAAGATACCGTCCTCGTGATACGCGGGGAACACAAAGGCCAGCGGGGCCGGGTGTTGGAAATGTACCCGAAGAAAAACCGGATTTTGGTGGAAGGCGTGAATTTGGTCAAACGCCACACGCGCCCCTCCCGCCGGAATCAATCGGGCGGCATCGTGGAACGCGAGGCCCCGATCAACATATCAAATGTCATGCCGTGGTGCGAAGACGCGAAGGCGCCCTCGAAAATCAAAATGAAGCGCTTGGAAGACGGCAAGCGCGTGCGCGTGTGGGAGATCAACGGCGAGCACTTGGATTGATCGCCTTAAAGGAGTAGCGGAACGTGGCGGCGAGATTGAAAGAACGGTACCAGAAGACGGTTGTGCCGGAACTGCAGGCGCAGTTTGGGTACAAGAATGTCATGGAAACGCCCAGGCTGGAAAAAATCGTCATTAACATGGGCGTGGGCGACGCCATCGGCGACCCGCGCATGATGGACGGCGCGGTGGCCGAATTGGGCCAGATTACCGGCCAGAAGCCCAGCATCCGGAAGGCGCGCAAGTCCATCTCGAATTTCAAACTGCGCGCGGGCGTGAACATTGCGTGCATGGTCACCCTGCGCGGCGACCAGATGTATGAGTTCGCGGATCGCCTGTTCAACATCGCGATACCGCGTATCCGCGACTTCCGGGGCATTACGCCGAAAAGCTTTGACGAGTTCGGCAATTTCACGCTGGGCCTGAAGGAGCAGACGATATTCCCCGAGATCAATATTGACAAGGTGACGCGGGTGCGCGGCATGAACATTACGTTCGTGATCAAGAATGCGAAGACCGCGGAAGAAAGCCGGGAATTGTTGCGTAAACTGGGCATGCCGTTCGCCAACTAGGACGCGAGGAGAGAATTGTGGCCAAGAAATCACTTATATTGAAGTCGCAGAGTACGCCGAAGTTCAAGGCGCGCGCGTATCACCGGTGCCGCCGGTGCGGGCGGCCCCGGGCCTATATGCGCAAGTATCAGATATGCCGGATTTGTTTTCGTACCTTGGCGCTGGAAGGCAAGTTGCCTGGCGTGAAGAAGTCGAGTTGGTAAGAAGAGAGGAACCTGAAACCCATGTCGATGACCGATCCCATAGCCGACCTTCTGACCCGCATGCGCAACGCGATTCGAGCGGGGAAACCCACGGCGGATATTCCTGCGTCCAAGCTGAAGGCCGAAGTCTGCCAGGTGCTCAAGCAAGAAGGATATATCAAGGACGTGGTGGTGGTGGAAGACACCTTGCCGGCGGTGCTCCGCGTGACCTTGAAGTATTTGCCCGACCGTTCCCCGGTGATGCACGGACTGCGGCGGGTGAGCCGGCCCAGCCTGCGGGTGTATGTGGACAGCAAGAGCATCAAGCCGGTGCGCAGCGGACTGGGCATTTCGGTCCTGAGCACCTCGCAGGGCCTGATGACCGGGAAGCAGGCGCGCAAGGCGGGTATTGGCGGTGAAATCTTGTGTGAAGTGTGGTAAGGCGAACATCCGCCTTATGCAGAAAGGATAGTGACCGTGTCTCGAATTGGAAAATTGCCGGTGCAAGTTCCGGACGGCGTCAAGTGCGATCTGACCGGTTCGCACCTGAAGGTGAAGGGCCCGAAAGGCGCCCTGGAACGGGAGTTTCACCCCGATATCATCCTCGCGCTCGAAGCCGGAGAAATTACCGTAACGCGTCCGAGCGACAAAAAAGAACACCGGGCGCTGCACGGATTAACCCGCGCGCTCGTGCAGAACATGATCACCGGGGTCACCCAGGGCTATGAAAAAGTCCTTCAGATTGAAGGCGTGGGCTACCGCGCCTCGAAGCAGGGTAAGAACCTCAATCTGGCGCTGGGCTACAGCCACCCCGTGTCCGTGGAACCCCCGGACGGCATCGAGTTCACCGTGGACGGGACGCAGACCATTCGCATCAATGGCATAGACAAACAATTGGTGGGCCAAGTGGCCGCGAACATTCGCAGCATCCGGCCGCCCGAACCCTACAAGGGCAAGGGCGTGCGTTATGCGGCCGAACATGTGCGCCGCAAAGTGACCAAGGCGGGCGCATAAGGCCGCAGGAAAGGTAAGGGATGGCTAAGACCAAGAAAACAACCATATTGCTGGAGCGCCGGAAATTCCGCGTGCGCAAAAAAGTGTCCGGAACCCCGGAACGGCCCCGGCTGCGGGTGAACCGCACCCTGAATCACATTTACGCCCAGATCATTGATGACACCTCCGGCAACACGCTGCTGGCCGAATCCTCCGTCGCCCTGAAGATCAACGGCGGAAATTTGGCGGCGGCCAAGGCGGTGGGCAAGTCGCTGGGCGAAAAAGCAAAGGAAAAATCCATTGAAGCTGTGTGCTTTGACCGGGGCGGCCGCCTGTATCACGGGCGGGTAAAGGCCTTGGCTGAAGCCGCGCGGGAAGCAGGACTGAAATTTTAGGAGAGAGCCTTGACTACGACTGGTGTTCGTGCCGGAAAACGGGAATCGCGGGGTGAAAAACGGGTCCGCGATGAGCAGGAAAATCCCTATATTGAACACGTGGTGAAAATTTACCGCGTGGCGAAGGTCGTCAAAGGCGGCCGCCGTTTCAGCTTCAGCGCCATTGTGGTGGTGGGCGACGGCAACGGCCGCGTGGGCGCGGCCATGGGCAAGGCCTCGGAAGTGCCCGATGCCATCCGAAAGGCCATCGAACGCGCCAAGCGGCGCATGATCGAAGTGCCCATCGTCAACACCACGATTCCGCATGAAGTGCTGGGGCGTGCGGACGCGGCGAAGGTGCTGCTGAAGCCGGCCTCGCTGGGCACGGGCATTGTCGCGGGCGGCCCGGTGCGCGCGGTGGTGGACGCGGCGGGATACAAGAATATCCTGACCAAGTCGCTGGGCTCGAATTCGGCGACCAACGTCGTGTGGGCGACCCTGGCGGGCTTGCGCCAATTGAAAACCGTGGAAGAATTCGCGGCCATGCGCGGACGCGAAGTGGCCGATATTCTCTAAATCGTACAAGGGACTTGCAGGATCATGGAACTTCATATGCTGAAAAACGCGCCCGGGGCGCGCAAGAATCGCAAGCGCGTTGGACGCGGCCCCAGTTCGGGCCATGGCAAGACCGCCTGCCGCGGCCACAAGGGCGCCAAGGCCCGGTCCGGGTATTCCCGGCATTTCGGATTTGAAGGCGGCCAGATGCCGCTGCACCGCCGCCTGCCCAAGCGCGGGTTCAAGAGCCTCGACCGGTTTCCCATGGCCACGGTGAACGTGGACACGCTGGCCAGGGCCTTTCCTGATGGCGCGGTCATCAGTGCGGAAGAGATTATACAAGCCGGTCTTGCCTATGAGTGCAAAGGCGGCATAAAAGTGTTGGGACGGGGTGAACTGGCCAAGAAACTCACGGTAAAGGTCCAGGCGATCACGCCTGGCGCCCGCGCAAAAATTGAGGCCGCGGGAGGTTCCGTGGAACTGGCCGGATACGCCGCGCAGCCGGCGAAGGAGTAATTCGGTGTCTGAACCTTTTGAAGCCTTCCGAAACGCCTTCAAAATCCCGGAGCTGAAGAACCGTATTATCTTCACGCTCATTATGCTGGCCATCTACCGGCTGGGATGTCACGTGCCCACGCCGGGCGTGGACGGCGCGGCCCTGGCCCAGAAGATGAGCCAGGGGGGTGGCGGCCTGCTGGGTTTCTATGACATGTTCAGCGGCGGCGCCTTCAGCCGCGCCACGGTCTTTGCCCTCGGCATCATGCCCTACATCACGGCGTCCATTATCCTCTCCCTGCTGATTCCGGTGGTGAAGTCCCTGGAAGACCTTCAGAAGCAGGGCGCGGAAGGCCAGAAAAAGATCACCGAATACACCCGCTACGGAACCATCGTCCTCTGCATCATCCAATCGGTGGGCATCGGATTGTATCTGCAAGGACTGGGAACCGAGATTGTCCCCAATCCCGGAATCGGTTTCCTGTTGATGTGCATTATCAGCTTCACCACGGGCACGGCTTTCATCATGTGGGTGGGCGAGCAAATCAGTGAACGGGGGGTGGGCAACGGCATCTCGTTGATCATTTTCGCCAGTATCGTTTCCCGCATGCCGCATGCGGTGTTCAATCTTTTCAGCTTGGTCTTCATCAGCAAACAGCTCAACATGTTCAAGGGGCTGTTCCTGGTGTTCCTGATGGTGTTGGTCGTGGCCGGCTCCATTGCCGTCACCACCGGGCAGCGCCGGATTCCCGTGCAATATCCGCGCCAGGTCAAAGGCCGCCGCGTATCGGGCGGGCAGCGCACCTATCTGCCGTTGCGCGTCAATCAGGCGGGCGTGATCCCCATCATTTTCGCCAGTTCCATTTTGTCGCTGCCGGGCACCCTGGGCAGTTCCATCAAGTCCGACTGGCTCGAACCCATTATTCAACAACTGTTCATTCCCGGAAACTGGGGGTATATGGCGCTCTACGGCGGCATGATTATCTTCTTCGCCTTCTTCTACACGGCCATCACGTTCAACCCGGCGGAAATGGCGGACAACATGAAGAAATATGGCGGCGTGATCGTGGGGGTGCGCCCGGGGAAGGCCACGGCGGATTACTTGAACCATATCATGACCCGAATCACGCTTTCCGGCTCGATTTTCCTGATGGTGATCGCGCTCATGCCGGAAATTGTCTATATGTTTATGAATGTGCCGGACTGGACGATTGTCCAGTTCTTTGGCGGCACCAGCTTGCTGATTCTCGTGGGCGTGGCGCTCGATACCGTGAAGCAGATGGAACAGCATCTGATCATGCGCCATTACGACGGTTTCAGCGGGAAAGGCGGCCGCATCCGGGCACGCAGAGGGTATTGACCCGCCATGTGCAGCATGGCTCCGCGCGGACGATTCCCGGAAAACGGGGAAATTGGCGCGGCGGCCGCGTGCTGTGTTACAATTGAATACTGGACTCA
>CAYXPO010000261.1:0-6863 GCA_964466925.1 uncultured Nitrospirales bacterium | reverse complement strand
GCCGCGGCCATCGTGGCGCATCTCGCCAACCTCGTCCCCGTGGCCCTCGTGGGTTTGTATTGCCTGTATCTTGAAGGATTCGGCCTGGTCGAACTGCGCCGCCAAACCGAGTCCGCCGAGGTTTCCACGCCCGAGCGCGAATAACGTTCACAGACTTCCCAGTTGTTTCGGGCTTCTTCTCCTCCAATAAAAAGAGGCCCTACTTCATTATAGGACCTCATGAGCGATTTAAGAATGCTAGGTTATTTTGCGGGCGCCGGTGCCGGAGTGGGGACGGGTTTTTGGGCCGGCGGTTTGGGCGCGGGTTTGTCGGCTTCCGAGATAAACCCATCGCCGTTCCGGTCCATTTTCTTGAACTTCTCCTCAGGAAAATTGGGCCGGATGGCCTTCATCTCATCGAGACTCGCCTTGCCGTCTCCATCTTTATCCGCCTCTTTGACCATGCGTGTGAGCGGCGATTCCCCCGGGGGCATTCTTCCTTCGGGGCCTTCATGCCCGGGCCGTCCACCGGGGTGCATGACCCGGTCTTCCTTTGTAATCACCCCGTCCTTATTGGTGTCCATTTCAGCAAAACGCCCTTCCGGCGCGTCTGGAAACGCCGCTTTGAATTCCTCCGGCGTTACTTTCTGATCGCCGTTGCTGTCCGCTTTGAGCAGGCGGTCCCCCATTTCCGGACGCGGTCCGCGCGGGCCCATGTGCCGCAGTTTGGCCACCGCCTCGTGAAATTCATCAAGGGCCAGTTTTCCATCATGGTCTTTGTCCGCCGCTTTGAAAATCTCCTCCACCGGAGGCCCCATCGCGGGTCCGTGGGGTGGTCCGGCATTCGGGCCTGGGGGCGGAGGCGGCGCGGCATTCGGATCCGCGGGCGGGGCGGCATTCGGGGCCGGCGCCTGCGCACCCGCAGTGCCCGCCGCCACCAGAATCATGGCCAATAAGCAGAATCCAATCATCCACTGTTTCATGTTGTTCTCCTTTCTTGAAACGGGCTGTCTCGTTGTTAACGTATCCCGTGTTGCACGTGATGACCCGCCGATGGGTCTCTTCATCCATCCGTATTCAACCCCCGGGCATGCCGGAGGTTCCTTTGAATCATACTCCTTTAGCGGGTACAATCCTAGAATAATTTCATGCATGCGGGAGACGTCCGTTGGAAATTCAAGAACTCGAACGACAGTTTTGGACCGCCTTTCCCGGAGCCACGGAGCCGGATATCTGCCGCTCCCCCGGCCGGGTCAACTTGATCGGCGAACATACCGACTACAACGGCCTGCCCGTCCTGCCCATGGCCATCCGCCAGGAAATTCTGGCCGCCTTCCGGCCCCGCGAAGACCGTTGTGTCCAAATGCGGAATTGCGATCCCGCGTTTCCGGACAAAACCTTTGAAAACGGGCCCGATTTGCCGCCGTCCCCCCCCGGCGAATGGGACAATTACTGCAAAGCCGCCATTCAGGGCATTAACGCCCATTTCAAGGTCAAATCCTTCCGGGGCATGGATATACTGCTCACCAGCACACTCCCCATCGCCGCCGGGTTGAGTTCCTCTTCCTCACTCGTTGTTGCCTGCGCCCTCGCCTACCTCCAAACCTTGGGACTTCGCCTCGACGTGGACATTTCCCGCCTCGAATTGGCGGAACTCATGGCCGAAGCCGAGCATTACGTCGGCACGCGCGGCGGCGGCATGGACCAGGCCGTCATCCTGAATTCCGTTCTCAACCACGCCTGCAAAATTGACTTCTTTCCCCTTCGTGTCGAAGTGGCCCCCCTGCCGGAAGACTGCGCGATTGTTGTATGCGATTCCCTGGTGAAGGTCCGGAAAAGCGGTGCGGAATTGGCCAAATACAACGCCGGGCCCCGCACCTGCGCCCTGGCCTGCGCCCTCGTGGAACAGCAGTTGAAGAAGGATTTTGGCGATGATGTCGAGATTGACCGGCTTGGTGACTTGTGGTATGGCCCCCTGTGTCTGACGTCAAAGGAAGTCGAGGAGCTTTTTGAGCGCGCCGTGCCCAAGCCCCACCTCTCCATCACGGAGGCCGCCGCGCGCCTCAAGTGCACGCCGCAACAGGTGCGCGACCGCTGGCTGGGCGATCTTCCGGAACCCAACAGCGGATTCCATGTCCAGGCGCGGCTCCGTCATCAACTCACGGAATACCGGCGCGTTGAAACCGCGCGCGACGCCCTGCTCGCGGGGGATTCCGAGCTGTTCGGCCAACTCATGAACGCCTCCCACGAAAGCTGCGCCAACGATTTTCAAATCAGCAGCCCGGAGTTGGACACTCTGGTGGCGGCGGCGCGCGAAGCGGGCGCGTTGGGCGCGCGCCTGACCGGCGCGGGCTTTGGCGGGGCCACCGTGAACTTGGTCCCCAAGAACATTTGCCACGATTTTATTGATCAAATCACCGAAGTCTATTACCGCCAGTACAAGCACTACGGCGGCGAGGCCCCCGTCTTTGTCGCCCATGCCAACGACGGAGCCAACTACCTGTAGACAGAGGGTGCCGCGCCGCACAACGCATCCCGCTACGCAAAGGACCCTTGACATGATCTGTTCAGTCAACATGCTGATTCTGTCCGGCATGCTTATTGCCGCCGCGGAGCCTGTCGCCATCGGTTCACGCCTGGAACTGCTGGCCGACGGTTATTTGATTGAACAAATGTCCGGCGGGGCGTCCCTGCGCCTGCATCCTCCAGCGCCGCAGGAAATTGTGCTTGTGCATGACGCTCCCTGGGAGGGCAATTCGTGCAATTACTACACCGTCTTTCAGGACGGGGAACGTTACCGCATGTATTACCGGGGGAGCGAACAGAAGCTCAAAGGCGAGCCGCCCGAGCATGAAATGACCACGTGTTATGCCGAAAGCACCGACGGCATCCACTGGACCAAGCCCCGTCTGGGTTTGTTTGAATTCAATGGATCCAAAGACAACAACATTATCTGGATGGGCGATTCCTCGCATGATTTCACGCCGGTGAAAGACGCCAATCCGGACTGTCCGCCCGAGGCGCGCTATAAATGCGTGGGCGCGGGCAAGGGTGCTCTGCTGGCCTTTCAATCGCCGGACGGCATCCACTGGTCGCCCATGAATGACGGCCAGCCTGTAATCACCCAAGGCGCGTTCGATTCCCAAAACATGGCCTTCTGGGATGAATCCCGCAAGGAATACCGGGTGTATTACCGTGATTTCCATGACGGTCTGCGCGATATCCGCACCGCCACCTCGCAGGATTTCATTCACTGGACCGAAGGCGCCTGGCTGACTTATCCCGGCGCGCCCGCCGAACAGCTCTACACCAACCAGATTATCCCCTATTACCGCGCCCCGCATATCTTGCTGGGGTTTCCCACCCGCTACGTGGACCGCGGATGGACCCCCTCCGTCGAGGCGCTCCCGGAACTCGAACACCGCCGCCTGCGTGCCGAAGCGTCCCCCCGCGAAGGCTCCGCCATCACCGACGGCCTGTTCATGACCAGCCGCGACGCCGCCACATTTTACCGCTGGGACGAAACCTTCATCCGCCCCGGCCTGCGCACCAAGGACAACTGGGTTTACGGAGACAACTACCAGAACTGGGGCATCGTGGAAACCAAGTCCGCCCTGGATGAAGGAATCACCGAACTCTCCGTGTACGCCACCGAAAGCTATTGGACCGGAAACAGCTCCCGGCTTCGGCGCTATACCCTGCGCATGGATGGATTCGCCTCCCTCCATGCGCCCCGCAGTGGCGGCGAAGTCATCACCAAACCCCTCTTGTTCGATGGGAAAGAACTTCTCCTGAATTTCTCCACTTCCGCCGCAGGCAGCATCCGCATTGAACTCCAGGACGCGGCCGGCGTCCCCTTGGACGGATTCCGCCTCGAAGACGCCACCGATATCTTTGGCGACCACCTCGAACACACCGTTCCCTGGAAAGACCACCGCGATCTTTCCGCCCTCGCCGGGAAACCCGTCCGCCTGCATATCCTGTTCAACGACGCGGACCTCTATGCGATCCGCTTCAAGTAAATCTTTGACCCGTATACGATTTACCGGATGAGTCAGACCGGCCAGACGGACTATTGTCAGCATCCTTGCCGGCTTGAACGGGAAGAAGGAAACAGGGTTCAATACGGCACAAGGAGAATTCCGCGAATGAAGACCGGCTGGATAATTGTCGTGGCGGCCGTTGTAATGACCATTTCGGCCTGGGCGGCGGACGTGCAAGACGGTGCGTTCGGGCAGGCGCTGGATGCGCGGACAGGGGCGCTCGTGACCCCCGTGTCGGAAGCGTACAGCAAAACGCCGTTGACCGTGGAATGCCGGGTCAAGCTCCTTGGAAGCCAGCAGTACAACATTCTGGCGGCGAACGAAACCAAGGCGTCGGCCGCGCATTGGGAACTCTTCACCACACCGGGGGACGGTATTTTGCATGCCTATGTGCCGGGCCGCACGCCGGACCATGTGCACACCACGGCGCCCATTGTGGACGGGCAGTGGCATTGGGTGGCAATGGTGATGGAGGAAACCCGAATACGGCTGTTTGTGGACGGTGTGGAGAAGGCCACTACAGCGGTTGCGGTATCCAACACGGCGCGGGTTCCGGGCGCGCTGGCCATCGGGGGTCTTGTGGAGGGCGGTTTCGGATGCAATGGCCTGATGGACGAGGTGCGGATATCAAAAGGGGCGCGAGCGGTGGATGCCATGTCACCGGCAGAGTTGGCGGCGGAGGATTCAACACTCGCGCTCTGGCATTTTGCCACGGATGCGCCGGGCAAGGATGCCTCCGGCCAAGGACACGACGGACAACTCCGGCCGGCCAATACGGCCTTCACATCGAGCGGGATCGCAATCCCGGGCGGGATGCCCACGGCGTTGCAGCCGCTTCCCGCTCCGGAGAACGTGGAACCGCTCCGCAAGGCATTGGGCGATCTTGCCAAACGGTTGAATCTTAAAAGTATCTCCGTTCACGATATCCGCGACGCGGTACTGCGGGCGTGGAGTCATGACTTCGATTGGGAAGGGAAGAAGGAGTATCCCGATTCCCGTCCGGGAGGGCCGGACGCGGAGAAACTGAAGCGCGAGACATTCGACCAGAACGCGCTGATGCTCGATGCTGCCGCCGGACCGTTGGGCGCGGTCTTGTGGCGCACGGACGCCCTGATTGACGCCCTGATGCACGCGGGCGCCACGCCGCCGGAACTTTGGCTTTCGGATTTCCAGACGCTGCGCACCGCCTGGTCCAGGGAGAAACCAGATCAGGACGCGGAACTTTACAAGACCTATTACCTCGCCGTGTGCGCCATCCGGCGGCAATTGGCCCTGAGCAATCCGCTGTTGGATTTCGACGCGATTTTGTGCGTGGCGCGCGGCACGTTCGAGGGCTCGGTCCGGTCCAACCCGCAGACCGCCGACCCGCAGGGCGGGCATTTTGTGACACAGTATTTCGGATTCAACGCGCTACCCGGCGGCGGCCTGTACCTCGTGCGAAATTACAAGACCCAGCCGGAAATCGTGAATGTGCTGGCGCATTCCGTGGTGGAAAACGGGCGGTTGAAAGGCAAGCAACTGGACTATGGCGCGTTTGCCACGCCCGATTTGTCATTCGACGGCAAGACCCTTGTTTTTGCCTGGACCGAAAACAGCGAACATAAATGGATTTACTCGAAGAAGACCTGTTTCCATGTGTTCCGGGTCAATGTGGACGGCTCGAATCTGGTGCAGTTGACCGACGGCGATTTCAACGACTTCGATCCGTGCTGGCTGCCCAATGGCCGGATCGCGTTTGTTTCCGAACGCCGCAACGGGTACATCCGCTGCTTTGCGGCCTATTTGAAGGTCCGCAGCTACACCCTGTTCTCGATGAAGGAGGATGGAAGCGATATCGCGCCGCTGAGCTACTTCGAGACCAGCGAATGGAATCCGTCGGTCAATAACGAAGGGCAGCTTGTCTTCACCCGGTGGGATTACGTGGATCGCGAGAACTGCCTGGGCACGCGGTTTTGGATCAGCGATCCCGATGGGAGCAATCCGCGCGCCCCGCACGGGAATTATCCGCTGCCGTATCATACCTTCCCCGATCATACGCCGTGGAAAGTCGAGAATGGCCGCGAATGGGACAGCCGGTTCGGCGCGCCGCTGGTCGAGATGGGCCTCCGGGCCGTGCCGAATTCCCCGCTGTATATTTTCACCGCCGCGCCACATCACGGCTCCGTGTACGGTTCGCTGTGCATGCTTGATTTGCGCGAGGAAGACGATCATCACATGGGGCAGATTAAGCGCATTACACCATATGAACCCTTCCCTGAAACGGAAACCCCGGGCCGCCGCCACTACCGCTACGGCACGCCTTGGCCGCTAAGCGAGGATTTTTATCTCTGCAACGAATGGGAAAACATGGTCTTGCTGGACCGGTTCGGAAATAAGGAGCTTTTGTGTGATTTGCGATCCCTGCCGTGTCCGCAAGACGAGCGGCTCCGCATCATCGATCCGATTCCCCTGCGTGCGCGGCCCTGCCCCCCGGCCATCCCGTCCAAATCGCGCCCGGACGGCCCGCACGCCACCGTGGCCGTAATGGATGTGTATACCTCTGATCTCCCCTTTCCCGAGGGAACCAAAATCAAATGGCTGCGCGTGGTGCAGAACATTCCGAAATCCAACCATGCCATGGGTGAACCGATGATCGGGTATGAACGCGAAAACACCCCGCGCATTCCGCTGGGTATTGTGCCGGTCGAGGAAGACGGCAGCGCGTATTTTGAAGCGCCCGTGGCGAAACAGCTTATCTTCCAGGCGCTGGACGAGAACTTCATGGCGGTGCAATCCATGCGGTCGTCCGCCTTTGTGCATCCGGGCGAGCAACTTTCCTGCATGGGGTGCCATGAAAACACG
>CAYXPO010000260.1:0-6874 GCA_964466925.1 uncultured Nitrospirales bacterium | reverse complement strand
GAATTTGATTGCATCCTGCGGCGAGCGCACTTCCACCGGTTTCCCGTCAAGAAAAATGGTTCCGGCGGTTTTTTTGTCCGCGCCGAAAATGGCCCGCGCCACTTCCGTGCGGCCCGCGCCCACCAATCCCGTCAACGAGACGATTTCGCCCGTATAGAGCGAAAAACTTACATCCCTGAACGCCCCTTCGCGCGCAAGCCCTTCCACCCGCAGCCGTTCCTCGCCCCGCGTGAAAAATTCCTTGGGGTATTCCTCGGTCAGTTCGCGGCCCACCATCATGCGGATGATATCCTCGCGGTTGAGTTCGCTGACCGGCTTGGTGGCCACGTGCTGCCCGTCGCGCATCACCGTCACCCGGTCTCCGATCTCGAACACCTCTTCCAGGCGGTGTGAAATGTAAATCAGACCGAGGCCGGATTCGCGCAGGGTCCGGATAAGATCGAACAGCGCGGCGAGTTCATGGTCCGTGAGCGTGGCGGAGGGTTCGTCCATGACAATAATTTTGGCTTTCACGGACAAAGCCTTGGCGATTTCCACCATCTGCTGCTGCGCCACACTGAGTTCATTCACGGGCCGGCGCACATCGAGGTCCACGCGAATCCGGCCCAATATGGCGCGCGCATCGTTATACATCTTTTTCCAATCAATAAACGGGCTTCCGCCCAGCCTGGGCTCGCGGCCCAGAAAGATGTTCTCCGCGACGCTGAGGTAGGGGCTGAGATTGAACTCCTGGTAGATCATGCTGATGCCCAGTTCCTGGGCATGGTGCGGCGAAAGAATCTGCACGGGGTTTCCATCAATCCGGATTTCCCCGGAATCTGCCGGTTGCGCGCCGGCCAGAATTTTCATCATGGTGGATTTGCCCGCGCCATTCTCGCCCAGCAGGCAATGCACTTCGCCCGGGCGCAATTGCAGGTGCGCCTTGTCCAGGGCCAGCACGCCGGGGAACTGCTTTGTGACATCGCGCATTTCCAGAATGTATTCGCTCATTTCAATCGCTCCGCCTTGTTCGCCGCAGATGCGCCTATTCTACCACGCACGGGCCGTCCGCCTCACGGTTTTGTTCCCTTGAGCGAGTCCTGATCGATCAGTCCCACATCCACCGGCGCCACCGCGGGCACTTTTTCGCCCCGCAGGCACGCCGCAATCACCTCAATGGTCTTCTGGCCAATCTTTTTCGGATACTGCACGGCGTCCGCCTTGAGGGCCTTGCCCGCCGCAATCGCGGCCTCGGCCTCCGGGGTGCCGTCAAATCCTACAATCACAATCCTGTCCTGCAGCCCCGCCGACTCCACGGCCGCCAGCGCGCCCAAGGCGGAATCGTCATTGATCCCGAAAATGGCGGCCAGGTCCGGATGCGCCTGAAGGAGGTCCTGCGTTACCCGCATCGCCTTGTCCCGCTGGCCTTCCCCCGGCACTTTTTGCACGATCTGCATTTCGGGATATTTCGCCAGGGCTTGCATGAAGCCTTTGGTGCGTTCCTGCACCGATGCCACGGTGGGGTGATCAATGATGGCTATTTTCCCCTTGTTGTTCAGGCGTTTCGCGAGGTATTCCGCCAGCAGCGCGCCCCCCCGCTCGTTGTCCGAAGCGATATGCGACACGACATCGGCCCCATGCGCCGCGATATCCGCCGTGAATACGGGGATGCTTTTGGCGCGCGCGGCGGCAATCACCGGGGCCATGCCGCTGGAATCCGTCGGCGCGACAATAATGGCATCCACCCCCTGGGCGATGAAGGTCTCAATCTGATTGATTTGCTTCTGACTGTCGAACTCGGCGTATTGCAGCCGCAGCTTGAACCCCTGCTTTTGCGCCTCTTCTTCCATCGCCGCCACCATGTCCTGATAAAACACATGCGTCTGCGTCAACAGCGCCGCGCCGATCACTTTCGGTTTTTCAGGCGGCGCGCCCGGTTTTGCCCCGCACCCGCACATCGCGCATGCCAAACACACCACTACGCCTGCCTGGATAGATTTCATAAGCGGTCTCCTTCTTACTCCGCCCTACTCTACCTCTTTTTGCCAGGCTCCGCAAGTGTCCAAGCCGCATTTTCATTCTCCTTCCCCGTTGCCTTTGGAACCGCACCCACCCCACATTCGTTCCCATGGTGCACTATCTTGGGAACGAACGGAAGGCTGGCAACCACCGAAGAATTCCTTTACAATACCCGCAACGACATGAACAAGAGAGTGCAATCGTGAACATCGCGAATCTTTATAAGCAGCAAAAACTGGTAATCTCCTTCGAATTGTTCCCGCCGAAAAAGTGGAAGGGCATGGCGAGCCTGTTTGAGCATTTCAAGGAACTGGCCACCTGCAACCCTTCGTTTGTCACCTGCACCTATGGCGCGGGCGGCTCCAACCGGGACAATACCCTGGAAGTCCTGCGGTGGATTCGCGAGGACTACCCGGATATTCTCATCGCCGCCCATCTCGCCTGCCTGGGCATGAGTCCGGAATCCTTGCGCAATTATGTGCAACAGGCCGTCGCGCGCGGGGTGGACGGCATAGTCGCCTTGCGCGGCGACCCGCCCAAGGAAGGCGCGTTCACTCCGGCCCCCGACGGGTTGCACCACGCCAATGAATTGGTGACGTTGCTGCGCGCGGAATTTCCCGCGATCAGTGTTCTCGTCGCGGGATATCCCGAAAAACACCCGGAAGCCCCCAGCACGGAGGTTGATCTTGATTTTCTCAAGCGCAAGGTAGATGCGGGTGCGGATGCCGTGATCAGCCAGTTGTTTTTCGACAACACCGACTTTCTCCAGTTCCGCGACCGCTGTGACCGCGCCGGCATTACCGTGCCGATCATTCCGGGCATCCTGCCTGTCACCAACCTCGCGCAAGTCAAGCGGATCACAAAGCTCTGCGGCGCGAAACTGACCCCCAAGCTGGTCCAGCGCCTGGAACGGCACGGCGAGGACGATGAAGGGCAGTTCTCCGTCGGCGTCTACTACGCCACCCGCCAAGTGGAGGAACTTCTCGAAAAAGGCGTTCCCGGCGTGCATTTCTATGTCCTGAACAAATCCCGCGCCGCCACCATGATCTGCCGCGCGCTCACCCTAGACCGCCGGTAAACTCAGTTCCTGTACTTTTCTTCCGGATGTGTGTTCATGTTGTTTGTGAGGAGGGACGCCCAGTACACAAAGGCTTTTGTTCACAAATTGCGGTGATTGAAACCCCTCGCAGGAAATTTGTATAACGGGGTTTCCAAAGGGGTTTTTTGCACACGTGCATGAGATAAAGTTTCAGGGAGATGAGTAATGAGCATGTTGATTATGCCACTGTGTTTTGCATTGTCCGCCGCTTCGCCCGGCGCCGTTCCAGCGAATGCCTTGGACCTCCGGTCCTTCGGAATAAAGGGCGATGGCATTGCCGATGACACCGCCGCCCTGCAAGCGGCGCTGGATGCGTGCGGCAAGCAAGGGGGCGGAATTGTTTCCCTGCCTGGCGGCGTGTATGCGATTCGGGGAAACCTGACTATCCCTGAATATGTAACCTTGCAGGGGGCCTTGGGCGCGCCCAGCGCCATGCGGGACCCCAAGGGCACCATGCTCCATGCCTATGCGGGCCGGGGGGATGAAAAGGGAACGCCGTTTATCGGCATGAAGACCGGGGCGGTCCTGAAAAATCTTGCGATTCAGTATCCCGAGCAGACCGGCGCGGACGTGATCCCCTATCCGTGGTGCATCGCGGGGAACGGTGAAGACATCTCGCTCATGGATTGCATGCTGGTGAATCCGTATCAGGGTGTGGATTTCGGGTCACAGGGGTGCCCGCGGCATTTCATCAGCCGTCTGTATGGCTATCCGTTGCGGCGCGGCATTTTCGTGGACCAATGCTTTGACATTGGGCGCATCGAGAATGTGCATCTCTGGCCGTTTTGGCGCACCAGCGAAAATCCCAAAAAAGTGGTGCAGTTCGTGCAGGAACACGGCGAGGCCTTCATCTTCGCCATGACGGACTGGCAGTACGTCGCCAACACGTTCTGCTGGGGCTACCGGTACGGGTATCGTTTCACGGAGAACGGGCGCGGGGTCTGCAACGGGAATTTTGCAGGCATTGGGGCGGACGCCTGCAATGTGTCCGTGCTCATTGACAACAGCGCGGCCTATGGATTGCTGATCACCAATGGGGAATTCGTGGCGCTCTACGGAGAACATCCCACGCAGATTGTGGTGGGGCCGGACAATTCCGGCAGCATTCAATTCAACAATTGCGCGTTTTGGGGGCCGTCGTACCAGTGCGCCAAAGTGGCCGGTAAGGGGTATGTGAGCTTTCAGCAATGCCATTTCCTGGAATGGGATTTTCAGAAAGGCGAGGCCCCCGGCGTGGATGTGGATTCCGGCATGGTGAACATCCAGGGTTGCCGTTTCGGGAAAGGCGCGAACTCGGTGCGGCTGGGCAAGGCGGTGCGCGGCGCCGTCGTTACCGGGAATCTGTTTGCGGCGAAAGACAAGGTGGAGATCGAGCCGGGGGCCACGGCCACTATGGAAGCCAATGGTGTGGAACGCCCGCCTGACGCGCCCGCCGCGGGCTCGAACGTGATCAATGTGCTGGGGCCCAATGTCCGTCTGACGGAGGAATGGTGGGATTATGCGGGGCGGGGCACCTATGTGGGTGTCGCCTATTTCAGTGTGCATAAGGAAAAAACAAACACCTTTACCTGGCTGCTGGATGTTAAAGCGAAGAAAACCTGTACCCTTTCCGCGTGGATACCCAAGTGGGTGGCGCCGGCCGGCGGGAAGGGCCACGCCCTGTATCATGTGTATCATGCGGACGGCGAGGCAAAAGTGGAAGTGAATCAATCCGAACATCCGGAATCCTGGGTGGATCTGGGCCAATATGTTTTTGATGCGGAAAGCCGGGTGGTATTGGAAAATGCCCCGGACGAAACGGTGCTCGCCGACTGCCTGCTCCTGACTCCCGCGGTGAAGTCCACCCGCCCGCAGTGATCCGAAAAAAGCGGCGAACCGGACGGTATCCCGGCCTGCCGCCCGCAGGGATCAGGTTTCAAGGTTGCCCATGCCTGTATGGCGTAATCATAAGCCGGGGCAGAAACCGTCCTCCGTGCCTTCGCTCGGGCAATAATGGTAGCCGCCGGAATTGAAGAACTGGATGACACGCAAGAGTTCGGACAAGCTGATGCGCCAGTCAAAGGCATTGTAGTCACTGTCGTACGCCGCGCAACTTTGATCCCCCGGCCCCGGCGCATAGCCATCCTCCGTGCCCGCTTCGCAGTGGAATCCATCCGAGTTGAAGAACTGAATCACCCGCAACAGTTCGGAAAGACTAATCTGGTTGTTGTGATTCTGGTCCGCCGTGAGGAATTCATCTTCGCTTGTTCCTTCTCCTTCGAGGGGGCCTTCCACCGCGCCCTCTGCCACGCCTTCAGGAGCCCCCTCCGCCGCGCCCTCTGCCACGCCTTCGGGCGTCCCCTCCGCCGCACCTTCTGCCGCGCCTTCGGGAGTCCCTTCCACCATGCCTTCCACCGTCCCTTCAGCGGCACCTTCGGGAGTACCCTCTATGGCTCCTTCGGGAGTCCCTTCGACCGTGCCTTCAACAGTGCCTTCAGGAGTGCCTTCGGACGTTCCTTCAACACTACCTTCGGGAGTCCCTTCCACCGTGCCTTCAATCGCGCCTTCGCCTTCACCGGCAGGCGCGAAGGAAATCGAGCATTCGCTCACATACCAACCCCGGCCGGGAGCGGTGGCGCCGCAATGGCCGTTACCGTTATGGCCGCAGTCAATGCCATCCCATTCCACCAGCCAATGCGGCGCGCTGGAATCGTAATAACAAATGATCGTCCCCATGGTTCCGGCGGTAATACAACTGCTGCCCTCCGGATTATCCACAAGACTTACCACGCGGCTGCCGGGGCTAAATAATCCGGAACCGTTGTCCGGGCACTCACCGCAGGTTGCGGCGATTTGGGAATTCAAAACATACCACCCTGTGCCGGTTTGCACCGTGCCGCAGCCCCCTTGCGTTGGATGTCCATCGTGCCCGCAGAGGATGCCGTCCCACCGCACCAGCCAATCATAGCCATAGGAAGCCGCATCGCAAATGATAGTGCCGGTGGTTCCCGCCACGATGCAGGCACTGCCGTCGGGATGGCTTGTGGTGGAAACCACCCGCGTACCCGGCGCAAAGGTTTGGGGACACACCGTGATGCACAGCGAGAGATCATGGTTGATCGGAACAGGCCCGGAACCTGAATCCTGCAGGCCGGAATTGTCTTCTGCCGGAGCGGACGCCCACAGAAACCAGCAGGCGCCCGGGTCTACGCCACGAATGGAAACCCATCCGCCGGACAGGGCGAGGGGCGCCGGCAATGCGGCATTGTAGCGCTTGATGGCATAGCCGAATTGGGTGGCGCCGGTGTTTACCGCCGTTGCGGTAAGCGTGTAATCAGCCGCCACGGTTCCCGGCAGGCCGGCATTATCCTGGTAAAAGGTGACTTTGAACTGATTAGGATCGGAACGATCACATTCGGTCCAAGCAATGCCGTTAAAGTGGAGATCAATGCCCCACCACTGCAACGCGACAATGCTTTCGGAAAGCCCCTGAAAGCTATCGTACACCGTATAGATGGAGCCGCCCGAACTTGTAAACGACGTGCCGTCATCAAAGTCCAGCCCCAGACGCTGTGAATGTTCCGAATTCCCGGGACATGGATCGATGACTCCGAGGCTTACCGGAACTTGCGCCTGCCCGCCGTGCAGGCCTTCCAAACGCACCGTGATCCATTCATAAAAGCCAATGGATTTTCCGCTGGCGTTTACGGACAGCGTTATCACTGTGGATTCACCGGGCGGCAACGTGCCGGCGGCCGGCGTCATGGAAAACCACTGCGGGGCCGGGAGTGCTTCCCC
>CAYXPO010000259.1:0-6901 GCA_964466925.1 uncultured Nitrospirales bacterium | reverse complement strand
GCCGATTCCTCCAGGCGGTTCAGGGTCTCTGGGTCCGTTACCGGTTGAAAGGAATTCACCGCTTTGCCGCCGGCGAGCCGGACTTCTTCATTGAGGGCTGCACCATACACTATCGGGGCGTCCGGCGTGCCGGAATCCTCCGCGCCGAGTTCAAATGGTTTATCCAGGGCATACAAGCCGCCGCGCATCACCACCTGCACCCCTCCCGGCGGGAGTCCTGCTTGTTTCAAGGCGCGAACGGCCTCGCGCGCCCGTTCCAGCGTGGCGAAGGGGCCGTCGTTCTTTTCCGCATTCGGATCGGGCAATTTCCCCGACCATGCGTCGTTCCCATTAAGCGCCACATAGAACGTTACCGGCCCCTGCCCAACCGCAACGCCCATCGCCAACAGCAACCCCATAACCCCCATTACCCGGAACACCCTGTTTAGCATGCTTCGCCCTTTCGTTTTTGGAATCTTCCGACACGTGAATTATGCCAGTCACCGGCAAGCATGTCGAATGGGCGTTTTTATTGCAAACCTAATTCGTTCCCTTGCCAAGTTAAGGAATAGGCTGTTAAAATTGACGTTGGTTGATACAGAAGGAGACATCGCGATGCCGGTGTTCGGATATAGCTGCCGGAAGTGTGCCTGGAGCGGCGAGATTTTGATGCGCGGCGCGGAAGCGCCGGTGTGCCCGGAATGCGGTTCCCGCACGCTGGAGAAACAGATGAGCCACTTCGCCCCGATGCGCGGCGCGGAAAAGAGCGCCGCCCCGGCCCCGGCGTGCGCGAGTTGCTGCAACGCGTCCGGCGGTTGTCCCTACAAAGCCTGAGGCCGTTTTCGGCCCAACAAGGGGGCGTTATATGCCTCAAGACATGCCCGGCCCTGCCCCGGATAAAACCATTGGAGGCTATATGCGGGACGCCTTGCGCGAGGCGCATGCCTGGCGTCCGGCGAGCTTCTATCTGCTGTTTGCCATTCCGCTGGTCATGCTGCTGGGGCTGCACATGGTCTTTTTCGTGGACAATCCCCGGCGCTTTGCCTTCATCCTTTCCCTGATGATGGTCTTTTTTGGCGTGGTGGTGTTTCTGGCCTTTGTGGACGTGATTGAGATTGCGCGCAAGAATCTCGCGGCGAAGCGCGACACGTTCCGCGAGACGCTTGGCGACGATTCTTTCATTCACGAACTGGGCCGCCGTGTGAATAACGAGGCGGAACCACGGGAAGTGAGTGCCCATAAAAGAAAAAAGACCTAGGTCTCCCCATAGAATCCAGGTTTGGGCGGACAACGATTGTCATGCGCCCAACTGTTTCTAGTGATGATTCAGGGAAGAAAGTATGTTAATGTTCAAAGCGAAGCTTTTGGGACAAGTGCGTTCCCAAGGGTAACTTGGGAACGAATGGAACGAGCATTGATGGAAGCATCCAAAGCAATAAACCATGTTCTGGCTATGGCCCCGAACTGGCTCGGCGATGCGGTGATGTGCACGCCGGCCCTGCGCGCGCTCAAGCGGCGTTTTCCGGAGGCCGAGTTGACCGTCACCGCCAAGTTTCCCATTTGTGATGTGTTGAAGGGGCTGCCCTGGATTGATCGCCTGATGCCCATTTCCAACCGTCCGGGTCTTTTCCGCATGATTCAGATAGCGGCGGAACTGCGCCCGTACGCGCGTGATCTGGCCGTGATTTTTCCGCATTCCGCGCGCGCGGCGCTGCTGGCCATGATGGCGGGCGCTCCATGCCGCTTGGGCTACCAGCGCGGCCAGCGTTCCTGGTTTTTGACGGACACAGTGGCGCCGTACCGGGAAAATGGCGTGATTACGCCCATCTATATGGCGAAAGAGTATTTGGATCTGCTTGCGCCGTTGGGGTGTGAAGACGACAACCAGGGCTTGGAACTATTCGCGGAACCGGCGGAGATCGAAATTGTGCGCGCGCGGTGTGCCGGCGAGGGCCCGCTGATCGGTCTCGCACCGGGTGCGGCCTTCGGGCCGAGCAAGCGCTGGCCCGCGGAACGTTACGCGCAGGTGGCGGACCTTCTTGCGCAGAAAGCCGGGGCGCGGTTTGTGTTGCTGACCGGTCCCGGTGAGGAAGACACACGGGCCGCCGTGCGCAATGCCGCAAAAACGCCCCTTGTCGAGTGCTATGACCAGAAACCCGCCATCGCGCGGCTCAAGGCGGCCATATCGCAAGTGGACCTGCTGATCGGCAACGACAGCGGCCCCCGGCATATCGCCATCGCCTTTAAGAAGCCCGTGGTCTGCATCATGGGGTCCACTTCGCCGCGCTACACCGACAGCCCCTGGGAAACCGGAAAAATAGTGAAGGTGGCGGTGGATTGCGGGCCGTGCCAGAAACCCGTCTGCGAAACCGATCACCGCTGCATGACCCGTGTCACCCCGGAAATGGTGGTGGCGGCGGCGTTGCCCTTTCTGCCGCACTAACAAGGTTCGGGGAAAACCCGTTGGGTTTTCCCCGAATGGTCAGTGCCATCCGCCCGGAGGCGGATAAGTCCCATGCTGGTTCGCTTACGCCAGAGTATGCCGAAATCTTACGCCCACGTCATGGCGGACGGTTTTTCGACGATGATGGCCTGCGTCAGAAATTCCACCGCCTTGCACAGGC
The DNA here is from genome assembly GCA_964466925.1 of uncultured Nitrospirales bacterium. Classification (GTDB taxonomy): domain Bacteria; phylum Hydrogenedentota; class Hydrogenedentia; order Hydrogenedentales; family CAILVY01; genus CAILVY01. The sequence goes on along the minus strand of CAYXPO010000259.1, from coordinate 4,298 downwards.
CTTCCCAACTGGACATCAGGCTGTCTTCGTGTTCGATGCTGATGGCGCCGTCGTAGCCCACCATGCGCAGGGAGGAGAAGAAATCCTTCCACCATTCCAGGCTGTGGCCATAGCCGCAGGTGCGGAAAATCCAGGTGCGCTTGAGTTCGTCGCCGTAATGCTTGGTGTCGAGCACGCCGTTGAGCGCGGCATTGGCGGCGTCCACGCGCGCATCCTTCGCATGGACGTGGAAGATGGCATTGCCCAGCGCGCGCACGACGGTGCACGGTTCCATGCCCTGCCAGAACAAATGGCTGGGATCGAAATTCGCGCCGAGATTGTTGCCGCACGCCTTGCGCAGCTTGAGCAGCGTTTCCGTGTTGTAGACCACGAAGCCGGGATGCATTTCAAACGCCACGTTCACGCCGTGGTCCCGCGCGAACTTCGCCTGCTTTTCCCAATACGGAATCACCACCTTGTCCCACTGCCAGTTCAGGATGTCCAGGTAATCCGGCGGCCAGGCGCAGGTCACCCAGTTCGGCTTGGTGGCTTTTTCATCGCTGCCGGGGCAGCCGGAGAAATCAATCACCACTTTCACGCCCAGCTCCTTGGCGAGCTTGATGGTGTCCGTTTGCACCGCCTGATTCGCCTTCGCAAAGGCCTTGTCCGGATGCAGGCAATTGCCATGGCAGCTCAATGCGCTGATGGTCAGGCCTTCACCCTTCAGCAGGGCCTTCAATTCATCGCGCTTCGGCTTGGACGCCAGCAACTCCTTCACGGGGGCGTGCGGCCCGCCGGGATAGTTCCCCGTGCCCAGTTCCACACAGTCCAATCCCAGCGGACGGATCAGTTCCAACACGTCTTTCAGCGGCTTTGCGCTGAACATGGCCGTCAATAGTCCCAGTTTCATATGGCTTCCTCCTTCCATCGTTACTTTCGTGGAATCGTTTCACACCCGCCAAGTGTAAGGAAAAAGCACGGTGAATTCCAAGTTCTCGTTTCCGGGGTGGGTGGGGGGCGATCAAAACCGCGCTTCAAAAGGGCTTTGACCGTAGGGACGCTCGCTTCTTCCACGGCCAAGTCCGGGGACGCCCTTGACCGTGCCACTCAGAGAGCGCGCTGTATCGCGTGAAGCCTGTTATTGTTGCGTGGCACGGTCAAGCCGCTAAAGAAGAATTGGCCGTGCTTGTTCTTCGCCGATGATCGGAATGGCGGTCCGTGGGATGCGCACGAAACGGCCGAGAAGGCTTTAAGGGGTGCATTTCAGCCGCCCAGTTCTTTTTCTTTGACAAAACGGGGGGGATATGGTAAACTTTGTATTACCTTGACAGGTCCGAGGGGTGTTCTGTCCCTAAGGACTGAGGATCGGGGCTTTTTTGCTTTCCATTGATCGATAAGTCAAGCAATAACACATATTTATGGTATCTGAATGGCCGGACAAAAGTATTCACGCGACATAGTGGCGGAAGTATTGGCCGCCAATGATATCGTGGATATTATCGGTTCGGCCTTGGAGTTGAAACCTTCGGGTTCGGGCCGTTTGAAGGCACTGTGCCCGTTTCACCACGAAAAAACGCCCTCGTTCATGGTCAACCGTCACCGCCAGATTTTTCATTGTTTTGGCTGTGGCAAGGGCGGCGACGCCGTGGGCTTTTTGATGGAACACGAAGGACTGAGCTTCGTGGAAGCCCTGAAAAAACTGGCGGACCGCGCGGGCATCCGGCTCCCCGCGCTCACGGAACGGGATGATAAAACGGAATATCTCCGGACCCAGCTTCTGGAGTTCAACCGTTTCGCCAGCCGGCATTACCGCGAGGTATTACGGCATCCGATGCGCGGCAGCGCCGGGCGCCAATATTTAAAGACGCGACAGTTGAAAGACGAGACCATCCAAGCCTTCGGGTTGGGCTATATCCCGGACGGCTGGTCGAATCTGCTTGATGCGGCGCGGGAACACGGGTTCAAGGACGGAGTGCTCGAAGCCTCCGGCCTCTTCAAGCGCGGCGACGGTGGACGCTTTTATGACTTTTTCCGCAACCGCCTCATGTTTCCCATTGAAGACGTATCGGGCAATGTGGTGGCCTTTGGCGGACGCGACATGGGCGACAGCCCGGCGAAATACATCAATTCGCCGGAAACGCAGGTTTACAAGAAGGGCCGGACGCTGTACGGCTTGTCCAAGGCCCGCGATGCGATGCGGCGCGAGAAATGCGTGATCTTGGTGGAGGGCTACTTTGATCTGCTTCGCTGTTTTGATGCCGGCGTCGAAAACGTGGTGGCCACCTGCGGCACCGCGCTCACGCCCGAACAGGCCGCGCTGATCCGCCGGTATGTGCCGGAAGTCGTCATCGTGTACGACGGCGATGCGGCGGGCATCCAGGCCGCGCTGAAAGCCACGGGCATTCTCAGCGCCGCGGGGCTGACGGTACGCGCCATGGCGTTGCCCGACGACCAGGACCCGGACGATTTCATCAAGGCCCGGGGCGCGGAAACGTTCCGGGAGATGGTGGCGCAGGCGCAGGATTTTGTGACGTTTTACGCGCGCATGAGCGGCGCGCGGACCACGACCATCGAAGGCCGCAGCGACGTGGCCCGGGAGCTGTTTGACATCCTGCGCGGCTTGGACGATGAACTGCGCATCGATCAATATGTGAAACGAATCGCCCAGGAACTGGGATTAACGGAATGGGCGTGCCGGAGCGAATTTGCCGCGTTCCGGCGCAAAAGCGCGCGGCGGCCCGCCCCCCGTACGGACGAAGCGAAGAAACCGCGTCCCTTCAGCCGGGATGATTGTGTGTTTGTCGCGGTGTTACAGAATAACGCGGCCCTGTTCCATAAAGCCAAAGAGGAACTGATGGACACGCCGCTCGGCGAAGGCCCCCTGGCCCACGTGCTGAAGGCGTTGTTTCAGGGCGGTCCTGAAACCCTGCTCCAGGCAATAGACGACGAGGCCGCGCGCAGCCTGTATGCCGCCGCCGCCACGATGGACATAGATAGCATCAAAGACCCGGAAACCCAGGCTTCCGAACAGATTACCCGGATTCAAAAGGAAAGCCTGCGGGCCAGGGTGGATGAATTGACGCAAAAAATCCGTGATGCGGAACGGGCCAAAGACCAAGCCCGCATGATGGAACTCGTCGCCCAGAAAGCGGCGTTGGACAAGCAGTGTAAACGCTGGGGCGCGGTGCATTCGCGCCCGGCCTAGGGCCACTCAACCCGTGGAGGAATACCATGGCCGTTGCAGAAAAAACCAGACGGATCATCGAAACGGAACGCGCCAAGGAAGTGATTGCGAAAGCCAAGGAAAAAGGCGCGGTCACCTACGATGAGCTGGAAAAAATTCTTCCGGTGGACGCCACCGCCGACGAGATTGACGAGGTGATGGTCGCCTTGAGCGACACCGACGTTCATATCGTGGACGAATTCAAGATTGACGCGGAGAAAAAAGAGGACGACAAGAAAAAAGCCCTCCAGGCGAAGAAGGCCGATCTGCGCAAAGAGGCCGCCCACCGCCTTGAACGCGCGGATGATCCGGTCCGCATGTACCTGCGTGAAATGGGCCGGGTGCCCCTGCTCACCAAAGACCAGGAAATCGCCATCGCCAAGCGCATCGAGGCCGCCGAAATGGAGCTGTCGGAAGTGCTGCTGAACACGCCGTACACCATCAAGGAAGCCCAGATGATCGCCGCGCGCATTCTGGCGGGCCGGCTCAGCTTCGCCCAAATCAGCGAAATCGAAGAGCCGCGCGAACAGCACAAGTTCGTGAAAGAGCTTCCCGAAATGATGGGCAAAATCGGTTCGATGGAAACCCATATCGAAGCCCAGGAAAAACGCCTGCGCCGTTCCGGCCTCTCCCGCAAAAGCCGCGACAACATCGCCAAGCGCATTGGCATTTACCGCAAGCAACAGGTGGAGATCATCCGTCAGTTCACGCTCAAATCCAAGGAAATCATGAAAATCGGGCGCAAGATCAAAGGGTTGCGCCGCCGCATCGCCTCCGCCCGCGACGAAATCGACCGCGTCGAACGCGAAGTCGGCTTTCCCACCGACAAGATTCACAAAATGGCCGTGCAAATCCGCCGCAGCCCCGCCGTGGCCAAAAAACTCGGCGTGGAAAAAGACGTCGTCCTCGACGCCGAACGCCGCCTCACCATGGCCCGCCGGCGCATCGATCAAATCGAGTCCGACGCCAAGCTCAACACGGACGAAATCAGCGCGCTCATTGACGTGATCAAAGCCAAGGAAGAAAAAATCTACGCCGCCAAAATGGAACTCGTCGAAGCCAACCTCCGGCTCGTCGTCAGCATCGGCAAAAAATA
>CAYXPO010000258.1:0-6929 GCA_964466925.1 uncultured Nitrospirales bacterium | reverse complement strand
GACACCGCCCACCGCGTGAATAGGGACCCCAATGTCGCCGGCAACAGCCTCGCCGCCTATCCCATCATCCAGAAGGGCAACATGGTGTTGAACTACTGCACGGGGTCCAAAAAATCCAACGGCGGGGCCATCCGCTCCTCCGATGGCGCGCTGGCGGGCGACGTTGTCGTCGAGATGAATTTTTGCACCTGGTCCAACGGGGCCGGAACCTATTACTGCGGATCCACCGGCGGCAGTTTCGCGCCGCAATTCAAGGCGGTTCATACGGTCTACCGCGGGGGGCGCTGTGAATCGTATATTGACACCTCCCGGTATCATTCCGCCATGGGCCTCAGCATCATTGAATTGCAGCATTGCACCCTCACCAGTCCCGCGGACCATCCCGTCACGGGATTTCTGATGCGCGGGAATTCCGGCGACCTGTTATACGCGGCGGCCACCATTTTTGATGCGACCGGTTCCGACGGGGTCCCCAGCTTTCAACGTCTCACGCCGTCGTTCAAACCCGGTTTCGAATGGAAAAATCTGGCGTATGATTCGGATTGGCAAAACGGCGGCTTTTCCACGGAACCCGCGGCGGACGTATGCATTATCGGCGATCCCCATCTTGATCCGGTCACGGGCAAACTCACCAACCAAAGCCTGCCCGCCATGGGCGCCGCCACCAGCACCGGCGCCCCCGACCCCACCTCCATTGACTTTGAGGGGGATGCGCGGCCCAAACCCGTCAAAGGGGTGAATGTGCCGGACATTGGCGCGGATGAAGCCCAGTTTGCGCCCACCGGGGTGCAATGGACCACCCCGCCCAATCCTCCGGGCTACGTGGGCGACAATGCCCCCCCCCGGCACGGTGGTGGGAACGATAGAAGCCCTTGATCCCGATCCGGGCGAGGCGCACACCTATCGGATTGATTCGCAAACCGTAGATCCGCCGTATCCTCCACTCACTTCATCCCCGTTTGAACTCATAGGGAACCAAGTGGTGGTGAAGGCCGGCGCCGTGCTTAACGCGGCCACCATGCCGGTCATCAACGTGTCCATTACCACCACCGACTCCGAATATCTTGCCTTCACCGGAACCGTGTATGTCACCGTCTCGGATGAAACGGCCCCGCACGTGACGCATGTGCAGGTTACGGGCCTGTTTTCCATCGAGGTGGAATTCAGCGAAGCGATGGGCGCGGAGGCGGCCAACCCCCTGATGTACAAAATCAGCAACGTGGGCCGGGGAACGCTTCCGGAACATCCCAACAGCGTGTCGCAGCAATCGGACACCCTTTACCTGCTTGAATGGGCGCCGGGCAGCGGCGAGATGCTGGACGGCAAACCGGTTACGATAACCGCGCATTCTTCCTTGACGGATGCCACGGGCATTCCTTTGGGCGCTCCCGTCTCCGGCACGGATTCCGAACCCGGCGGACGGGGGATTCTCCCCATTCTCTCGTCCATCGAGATATTGACCCTGAATACGCTGCATGCCTCCTTCAGCGAATCGCTGCGCACCATTCCGACGGTGGAAGACCCGCTTGACCCTTCGCACTATACCCTGACGGGAACCGGCCGGGGTTCGTTGGCGGAACATCCCAGCCGGGTGACGCCGGTGACCGGCTCGAAATATTTGTTGACCTGGGATTCCGGGGAAACCACCCAAACCCCGGGCGATACGGTGACCCTTACCGTGACCGGCGTCCGCGATCTCGCCGGAAACCTCATCAATGCCGCCGAAGGCAACAATACAAAGTGGGATTATGTGCTCACGTCGCCTCCCATGGTACAGCCCGTCTTGACGGTGCCGACCGATCATTCCATCGCGGTCACGTTCAGTCATGTGATGAGTGACGTGCCCGGCGAACCCAGCCGCATCAGCAACCCCGCCAATTTCACGCTCTCCAACCATTTTTTTGGCAGTCACGGCATGGGCACGCTGACCGCCACGCCCGACAGCGTAGTCCAGGACACGGTCAATCCCGCCACCTATTTGCTTACCTGGAACACGGGCGAAATGTTCGAAGACGTTTCCGCGGATGAAAATGACTGGATCAAGATCGTTGTGGATCCGTCCGTGCAAGACCTCTATGGGAACACCATTGTATCCGATTCCCGGATTGCGTATGGGAGAGGAAAGGGGACGCGGCCCAATTTAACCAATGTCATTATCTCCAGCCCGTCCCGCATCAAAGTGGTGTATTCCGAGCCCGTCGTGAATGTCTTAACGCCCGGATATTACGGACTTAGCGGTCCGGGCCAGGGCACGCTGTCCTCCAGCCCCAGTTCCGTCACCGCCTTGGGCAATAATATGTATTCGCTGAATTGGAATTCCGGGCTGCTGGCCCAAGGGAAGGATATCACCATCGCCGTCCTGAACAACGCAGGCGCCACGGGCGTAAAGGACTTGGCGGGGAATCTGATCAACGACAGCGGACGCGTGGTGAACCGGCGCATCGCCATCACGGAGGATCCGCAAAGTGCAATGCACTACGTGGGGGAAACCTGTACGATGCGGGTGGGGATTTCCGGCGGAATTACAGGCCAAGTGTTTTATCAGTGGGTCAAAATCGGGGCGAAAGACCTGCCGGTGGGGACCAATGGCCCGGTGTTGGTGTTGCCTTCTCTCAAAACATCCGACAGCGGCAGCTACCGGTGTGACATCTCCGATGGCCGGGAGGAAATTGTCAGCACGTATCCCGCCACGCTGCTGGTGGCCGAGCCCATGCGCCTCAAGCAGCAGGAACCCAAAGGCGGAACCATCGTCGTGCCCAAAAACAATCCTGTCGAGCTTTACGTGGTGGTGGAGAAAGGCCTGGTGTCCAATCCCGGCGGTTATTACTACCAATGGAAGCATGACGGGGCCAATACCGGAAACAACAGTTCCAACTATGCAATTCCCGCCATGAGCGAAGCGGACGCGGGCGAATATTATGTGGAAATCAGCGATCTGCGCACCACGATTGCCTCCGCGCCCGTGACCCTGGACATTTCGATTCCCGAAGTGCCCGTGGCGGGGATTTCGGCACTGGCCGCGCTGGCGGTCATGATGGGCGGCCTGGGTATCCGCTTCGCGCGCAAACGATAACCCGCGCGGGCGGGAAGCGGCGCGCCGTTTTATCGCCGGCCGGACGGGTTTCCGGCCAGATTGACGCTTTACCAACGGTTTGATACTATTTACGCTGGCCATTGATCAGAGGAGGAAAGTGCGCATGCCATTAGCGAAGTGCATACGATGCGGTAAAATGTTCAACAAGCAACAATCCCCGGTGTGTTCCGGTTGCCAAGCGGATGAAGACGCGGACCAGACCAAGGTGCGTGAAGTCATTGATCGCAGCCCCGAACTGAACGCGGAACAAGTGGCCGAGGAAGCCGGCGTGGATATCGCGGTGGTCCGGCGCATGCTGCAGGAAGGCGTGATCGTGAGCACGGCCCTTTCGGGCAATGTGCTGTGCGGACGGTGCGGCGCGCCCGCCATCAGCGCCAGTAAAAAACTCTGCCAGGCGTGTCTTGAAAAGCTCAATATCGAGGTGGCGAAAGCGCAGGCAAATATTAAGCTGACGGGGAAAAAGCGCGTCGAAATCGGGGAATACGACATGAACGTGCGCAAGACACTGGATCAAAAACGAGGCGCTTCCTAAAAAACACCCATCATGAGCAAACGGGAAAAAATAGGCGCACTTGTCATCATCCTGGGGTTCCTGGTGTGCGTGGTGGCCTTGGTGCTTACCGCGCGGACGCCGTGGGGGCCGCCCAAAGCTCCGGAAGACAGCGTGTTTGTCCAGCAGCATCTTAAAAATGTCCAGAAAGGCAACTAACGTAGTAAGTCATGCGGTGGGTTTTCAGATCGTTGGCGCTTCACGTTAACGCCCGTAAAATCCTCTTCCGTCATGCCGGGCCGTTGCGGGCCGGCGTGTTCGGATGGGCGGCGGCATGCTGTATGACGTCTTGGGCGGCCTCGGTATACTATACCGCCCTGGTGGACGGCGAACTCAAGACAAGCAACTTGAACATCCGTGAGGTACAAGGGGTTCAGTATGTGAGTTTGCCCGCCCTGGCGCGGCAACTCGGGGGAACCTACCGTGTCACACCGGTCCGCATCACTGTTGATATGGCGGGAACCAACGCTTCCGTGGGGCTGAATGACATCCGGGTCGAAGGGCCCCGGGGCGTGTTTTCCCTGAAGGACCCCGTCCTGCTCCAGGAAAATGACGTGCTCATCGCCGTGCCGGACATCCCGTTGTTTTTTTCGCAGGGACTGCAAGTGGGGCTTCAAGGGGCCGGCGCGGCGGGAACCGTCTCTGAGCCGCAGACGCCCGCCCCCGAGCTGGCGCCTTCGCCGCCGCCCGCCGATACGCGGGTCGAGGTGCGCGATCTGACCGTGGCCGAGCCGGCGGATGAACAGCTTCTCAAACAAATGCCTGCCTTGGAGCCGGTGAACCGCCCGGCCCAAAATGAAGGCGAATCCCTTCCTGAACGTCCCGCCACAACAGGCCCCGTCCAGGTCATTATTCTTGATCCAGGGCATGGCGGCGCGGACGGAGGAATGACCGGGTCCTCCGGGCTTCTCGAAAAAGACCTCGCCTTGGCGTTGGCGGTGCGGGTGCGGGACCGGCTCAAACAGCTTTCCGATGTGAAGGTGGTCTTGACCCGTGAAGAGGACAAGGATAAATCCGTCAGCGAACGAAGCACCTTGGCCAACCAACAGAAGGGCGATCTTTTGATAAGTATCCACGCCGGGGCAGGTTATTCCCCAACGGCCCGTGGCGTGGAAGTGTTCTGCGCGGCGCCGGCCGGGCAGGGTTCCGCCGTTCGCCAGTCGTATCAAGCCCCCAGTCTGCGGTTCGCCAAAAGTGTGGCCGCCGAAATGGCCGCGCAAACCGGCGCCCCGGACCGGGGCGTGCATGAAATCCCGCTGCTGGTGCTGCGTGAAGCGGCCATGCCCGGCATCCTGGTGGAAGTGGGTTGCCTGAACAACCCCGAAGAGGCCGCCGCTTTGGCCGCCGAAGACTATCAGGCCAAACTGGCCGAAGGAATGGCCCAGGGGATTGCCAAAGGCCGCACGAGAGGAACCGCCCCATGAACGCTCCATGGCAACAACGCGTCCTGCGGAAATTAGGGCTGGCCGTGTGGAGCATGGTCACGCTGGTGCTCTTGTTTTGTGTCATCCTGCTGGTCAATGAAATGTTCAAGGCGGGGCAGGACCCGCTTGCGGGCCTTCGTGCGCATCCGAAAACCCAGCCGGCCCCGGCCCGCGCGAAGGAGGTGCAAGGCAAAGCGGGACAACGCGAGGTTCAGCTCTTTTTTGCGTCCCCCGATGGCCGGGTATTGACCCCGGAGAAACGGCCCATCGAATGCGGCGGCTCAACCGTGGAAAACTGCCGTCATGCGCTTGAAGCACTCATTGCAGGCCCCAAAACGCCGCTCACGCCCGTGATTCCCGGCACGGTCGGGATTCGGGGCCTTTATTTGTTGGATAATGGGGAGGCGGTGGTGGATTTTTCCCGGGAAATGATTTCGGAACATGCCCGGTTCTCCAGCGCGTCCATGGAAGCGCTCATGGCGCAGGCCGTGGCCCACACGCTTGCCCAGCCCGCCCTCCTGGGAACCGCCAACGCGCCCATCCAGCGGGTCCGGTTCCTCTTTGAAGGCTCGCCTCCCTATGAAACCTTTCCCGCCCATGTGGACTTGACCGAACCCGTGACGCCCAATCCCCAGTGGGTGGAAACGTCCAATCAAGAACCCCCCGCCCATGGTTGATCCGAACGGCGCCATCGGGGTCTTCGATTCGGGCGTGGGCGGGCTTACCGTCCTGCGCCAGATCGCGCGGCGGCTGCCCAATGAATCCCTCCTTTATTTTGGCGACACCGCGCGCGTGCCCTATGGCACCAAGTCCCCCCAGACCGTGCTCCGCTATGCGCGCGCCTGCATTAACATCTTGATGGCGCGCGGCGTCAAAATGGTGGTGGTGGCCTGCAACACCGCCTCCGCTTTCGCCGTGGAGACCCTGCGCGCGGAATTGACCGTTCCACTTATTGACGTCGTGGAACCGGGCGCGCGCGCGGCGGTGGAAAAAACGGCCCAAGGCCGCATCGGCGTTATCGGCACGGCCGGCACCGTGGCCAGCGGCGCCTATCCCAAGGCCATTGCCCGCCTGGCCCCGAAGGCCCGCGTACTGTGCAAACCCTGCCCCTTGTTTGTGCCGCTGGCGGAAGAAGGCTGGACCGATGGCCCCGTGCCCCGCGCGGCCGCGGAAACCTATTTGGACGAATTGCTCCGCGCGCACATTGACACCCTGGTGCTGGGCTGCACCCACTACCCCCTGTTGAAAACGGTGATCGCCCAAGTCACCGGCCCCGAGGTAATCCTGGTGGACAGCGCGGAGGAAACCGCGCGGGCCGTGGAAGCCACACTGCACGATCTCCGCCTGATGCGCGGTGATGCTGCCGCACCCGAACACCATTTCCTGGTCAGCGACGCCCCCGAGGGATTCTCGCGCATTGCGGAGCGCTTCTTCGGATGCCCCATCGGCCCCGTGGAATGGGTGGATTTTTAGTCCCATAAAACTCTACAATCAGCAATACGGGGAAAGGGCTATGTGTATGCTGGATGACCGGCCAGACTTTTATAAAAGCATTCTCAACGCCATTCCCGCTCCGGTGTTTGTGGTCGAAGAGGACGTGCGCATTGTGGATTTCAATGAGGCCGCCGCCGGGCTTCTCGGGGAACAGCCGGAAATGATGTTGCGAACACGGGCGGGCGAGGCCCTGCATTGCTTTCACAGCACGGACGATCCGGGAGGATGTGGACGTGCGCCAATCTGTAAAACCTGTGTGGTCCGAAACGCTGTGAATGCCTCGCTTGCCGGAAAGCGGGTGATCCGGCAAAGCGCCAAATTTGATCTCCAGGCGGGCAACGCACCCCCCATGCACCTGCACTTTCTG
>CAYXPO010000257.1:0-6946 GCA_964466925.1 uncultured Nitrospirales bacterium | reverse complement strand
CCCGGAGATATGTCTTGCACCGCCCACTCCGCCGATTACAATCCCCAAGATTGGGACATCAGCCTCTCCGAACTCCTTCGCACTGTCCAATTCTATAACTCCACTGGTTATCATACCTGCCCCGGCTCCGAAGATGGTTTTTGCCCCGGCCTTGCCTAAACGCGGGTAAACCCGAAATGCTCCTCACGGGCAAAAGAAGGAAGAAAGTTTTTCGTTCCCAAGTACAACTTGGGAACGAGGGGGTTGTTTCGTTCCCAAGTACAACTTGGGAACGAGTGAGTTTTTATTATTTCACTTCTGCGATGGCCTTTTTGATGCAGGCCACGTCGCGTTCCAATACCGCGATGCGTTCTTCTCGGGTTTTGCACTTGCTGATGGATTCATCTTCCACGCAGATATCGCCCTTATACCCGGCTTTGGCGAGGATGTCCACCACCTTCGCAATGCTGATATCGCCCACATCGAGGGGGCAGAAATAGGTATCATATTTCCAGCCCGCTTCGCGCGTCACCTCGCGCTGGTCTTCGGGGTAATTGATGTTTTTCACATGCGTGTGCTTGGTGTGAGGGGCCAGGACGCGTAAAATACCGTACACTTCCGAAAGGGGATATCCGCGCCAGTAGAAGTTGCCGGTATCGAGTGTGGAGCCCAGCCGGTCCGAACCCACCAACTGAAAGACATTCAGGAGGAACGCGAGGTTATTGCCTTGGAATCCGTGATTTTCAATCCCCAGCGTCACGTTCGAGTTCGCCGTGCGCTGTAAGGCGCCGCTGAGGCCTTCGGAGAACAGTTTAACCCGCGCTTCAAAGTCCAGTTCGCGTTCCTTTGCCATGGCGGAATCAATGCGGACGGCGGATGCGCCCAGCAGGTCCGCAATTTCGATGGCGCGGGCGATCCACGCGGTGTTCGACTCCATGTCCCCCGCGCTGAAGTCGCAGGCGGTCAGCACCGAACAGATTTTAATGCCGAGTTTCTCCGTATTCCGCCGGAAGGCCTTGGCATCCTCATCCGTCTTCAGGATCACTTTCTCCTTGGCGTCCAATGGCTGTACACTGAAATCGCGGGCCAGATTCAGTTCAACGGCCTCCACGCCGAGATGCTTCAAGCCTTCGATGGGGGTTGGAAAGACATTCGCGCCCACCATGCCATCACGGACGGACACATACATGCCGGATTCCGCGGCAAAGGCGGCGCCCGCCACCGCGGCGGCGGCAATCAGGACCGTCAAAACAAGCGCGTAACACTTAGGGGCGTGAAAACGTGGATTGGGGCGCGGCATGGCATCATTTCTCCTCATGTTGTGTGTCGGTAATTTCAGGTGTAAAAAATCATGGCATATTTTTCGCGGGAAAGTCCATTGCAATGGGAATGTTTCGGTTATAGGCGCGGGAAGAGGGTGTCGTGTCTTGGGCGGTGTTTGGCATTTTCGAGTTCTCCGGACGCGTGGGGACGAGGCAAGTGTGAAAATTTTGCTATACTGATGATGGCAGTAGCTGGAAACACCGGAAGAAGGAGAATTACATGCGCATGCGTTCATTTGCTTGGATACTGGGTGTTTCCGGCATCCTGTGTCATGCCTCTGCGGACGTGCAAGCGGACGGCACGGGAACGGATTCCCTCCGGGTCTATATCGGCACCTATACCTCGGGCAACAGCAAAGGGATATATCAATTGCGCCTGAATACGCGTACGGGGGCATTGGAGAATCTTGGTTTGGCGTGCGCGGTGGAGAATCCCTCGTTCTTGGCGTTGCATCCCACGAAACCCGTCCTCTATGCCGTGGGGGAAATGGCTTCCGGCGGGGTGGTGAATGCTTTTGCCATTGAAACGGGAACGGGGATGCTCCTCCGGTTGAACCAGCAATCGTCCAAGGGAAAAGGCCCGTGTCATGTGGCGGTTTCCAAGGCGGGCCAAAACGTGCTGTGCGCCAACTACGGCGGCGGCAGCGTGGCCGTATTGCCCGTTGACGCCGAAGGACGCCTGCGCGAAGCCACCGCATTTATTCAGCATCAAGGCGCCAGTGTGCATCCGCAACGGCAAGAGGGGCCGCATGCGCATTCCGTGACGTTGGACGCGGCGGGCCGGTTTGTCTTCGCGGCGGACCTCGGCCTGGATAAAATCATGATATACCGGCTGGATGAGGCGCAGGGCGCGTTAACCCCCAACGAACCCGCTTATGCCGCCTTAAAGCCCGGCGCAGGACCGCGCCATTTTGCCTTTCATCCCGGAGGCCAATTCGCATATGTGGTTAACGAACTGGACAATACGGTGACGGCCTTTTCTTATGACGCGGCATCGGGGAAGTTGGAAACCCTGCACAGTGTGGGAACCCTGCCCGCCGATTTCAACGGCGAGAACTCGACTGCGGAAATCCGGGTGCATCCTTCCGGGCGGTATGTCTATTGTTCGAACCGGGGCCATGACAGCATCGCGATCTTTTCGGTTGATTCCGCCAGCGGGCGTTTGACCCCTCTCGGCCATACCCCCACACGGGGCCGCGTTCCCAGAAACTTCAACATCGATCCTTCCGGAGAGTATTTGCTGGCGGCAAACCAGGAAAGCGGCACGGTGGCTGTTTTCCACATTAACCTCGACACAGGGTTATTGGAGCCGCTCGGTGATCCCATGGGGGTGCACACGCCCGTTTGTGTTCTTTTTGTCACGCCGGTGTCCGCCCAATAATCCAGCCGGGCAGCGGTCAACTCACGAAAAATTAGGAATGGCAGTAATGACAATGGCCGTAATGGAAAATGCATCGAACCTCTCCCCCACGCTGATAAACACGCAACACGGACCGGTGGAGTGTGTTGTTTTTGGAGAAGGCCCGGCGATTTTTGCGTTGCATGGCGCGATGGGCGGGTATGACCAAAGCGTGTTGCTGGCACGGACGATTGGCGATGCAGGGTACAAATATATCGCGGTGTCGCGTCCGGGATATCTCGGCACCCCGTTAAGTTCTGGAAAAAGCCCGGAAGAACAAGCGGATTTGTGCGCGGCGCTGTTGGACGCGCTGGGGATTGAACAGGCGGGAGTCATGGCGGTGTCGGGTGGCGGCCCCTGCGCGATTCAGTTTGCCCTGCGGCATCAGGAACGGTGCTCAGGGGCGATATTGGTCTCGACCTGCAGCGAAAAGATAAATACGCCGATACCATTCCGGTTTTATTTGATTAAAGGATTGATGCGGTGGCGGTTCTTTACGGAAAAGATGCGGAAACGGGCTTTGACCCATCCGGAAGAGGCCGCCAAACGTTCCATATCCGATCCGGAAATGCGGGCGCGGTTGTTGGCGGACCCGGAGACCGGGCCGCTTTTTCGTGCCCTGCAACTGAGCACCTTTGATCGGATGCCACAACGCATGCCCGGGACGGAAAATGACATTGCGATCACGCGGAGCACGGATTTCCCGCTTGAACAAATCACCGTACCGGTGTTGGTGGTCCATGGCAAAGAAGATTCGATGGTGCCCTTTGATCCACATGCGACAGGCTTTCTTGCCCGGATACCCGGTGCGGAATTACTGGCGGTGGACGGAGGGGAACATGTGGTGATTTTCACGCACCGGGAAATGGTGCGGACAAAAGTGGCGGAGTTTCTTAGGGGCCTGCGGCGTGAGGAACAGACGAAATAAACGAATCAGGCGGATTGGACATTGTGGGTTGTAGAGAAGATTGGCCTTTCGCACGTTCGCGCCTGCGGCGCATGCCATGCTTTCGGGGGGGGGCATACTCCGCCAATGCGGAGTACGGGAGTTGATTTTTGATGGGGGTGTGGTGAAACTATAGGAACTGATCAAAAGGAGATTTACGGTGAACAAGGTATCACGGCGTGGATTTATACAGACCGCTTCGGCGGCGGGGGTGGGGCTTGGAGTGAGTGGCGGGCTGCCTCTGGCGGGAATCAGTGCGCAGGCTTCCGCGGAAGAGAAGAAACCGGGCATGAAGCTTGGCATGGTGACCTATCAGATGGGCAAGGACATGACGTGCCCGGAATTGATTGACTTATGCCAAAAGGCCGGACTGGAGGGGGTGGAACTGCGCACGACGCACAAGCACGGCGTGGAAGTCGAACTGAACGCCTCCAAACGGGCTGAGGTGAAGAAACTGTTCGCGGATTCGGGGATTGCGATTGCGGGACTGGGTTCCACGTTTGAATTTCACATGAAAGACGCGGATGAAGTGAAGAAAAATGTCGAGGGGGCGAAACGCTATGCCCAGTTGGCGGCGGATGTGGGCGCTCCCTCGATTAAGGTGCGTCCGAACGGGCTTCACCAGGACGAGGCGGTGGAAAAGACGTGCGAGCGGATTGGGAAAGCTTGGGGCGAGGTGGCGAAATTCGCGGCGGGACTCGGGGTCGAAGTACGGATGGAGGTCCATGGCAGCGGCGGATCGGCGCTTCCTGTAAATGTGCGAAAGATGCTCGACGCGGCGAATGATCCCAATGCGAAGATTTGCTGGAACTCCAATAAGAGCGACATGGACGAACAAGGGAGCATCAAGGCGAATTTCGCGCTGTTGAAACACGCCCTCGGCCAGGTCCACATTACGGAAATTGGAATTTATCAGTATCCGTGGCAGGAACTTTTCAATGAATTGAAAGCCGTTTCATTCAGCGGGTTCTGCTTGGCGGAGATTCCTTATAATCCCGAGCCGGAACGGTTTATGAAGTATTACCGGACCTTGTTTGATCTTTACACCGGGCAATATGCATTTTTGGAAAAGCGCGCGTAAACCTTCCGGCACGCCTAAACCGTTCGTAAATTTGACATTGCAGGCCGCCAAAGGGTAGTATAGGGCTTCCTGTAGTGGATACGGGTGTCGTATGTCTTATCGAATCCGCCCCGAATGGGTGGAAATTCCGTAAACATAATGGGTGCGGCGTGTTGCCGCGCAAGGCTATCAACGAAAGCGAGGACCAAAAGAGACTTTATGGCCAAGTTAATGGGACCCAGACATAAGTTGTGCCGCAAGCTGGGATCGTGCATATGGGGCAGCCCCAAATGCCCGTCGCAGAAACGTGCCTATGGCGCGGGGCAGCACGGTCAAACATTGCGCAAGAAGCTGTCGGTGTATGGCGCGCAACTTCAGGACAAGCAACGCATCCGCACGCATTACGGCCTGATGGAACGGCAGATGCGCAAGACCTTCAAGGAGGCGCAGCGCATGGGCGGCGTTACGGGCACGAATCTGTTAATGCTGCTCGAATCGCGGCTGGACTGCATTGTGTACCGGCTGGGTTTTGCCCCGACCATCATGGCGGCGCGTCAGTTGGTGAATCATGGCCATATGCTGGTGAATGGAAAGAAAGTGGATATTCCGTCGTTTCGCGTGATGCCCGGCATGGTGGTCAGCGTGCGGGAGCGCAGCAAGAAGATGCCGATGCTTGCGGAAGGTGCCGAAGTGCTGCCCACGGTCCTGCCGGAATACCTGTCGCGGGAGGCCAAGTCGTTTGAAGGCCGCATGACCTCGCTGCCGAACGCGGAGACAATCCCCTTCAAGGCCGAGACCGCCGGCGTGATCGGATTCTACTCGCGCTAATCCCTTTGGTATTGCTGGCGGGCCGTTCCGTGAATGGTCCGCCTGTTTTGTGTTACGACGGGTTTGATTCTCCAGGAGGAGGGGTATTATGAGCATTGACGTGGTCGTCGGCGCGAATTGGGGCGATGAGGGCAAGGGCCGGATGGTGGATTTCCTTGCCCAAGACGCCGATTTTGTGGTCCGGTATCAGGGCGGCACCAACGCGGGCCACACGGTCGTGAACGAATTCGGCGAATTCAAACTGCATCAGCTTCCCTCGGGCGTGTTCAATCCGCGCGTCATTAACATCCTTGGACCGGGCATGGTCATTGACCTTGAGGCCCTGTGCGAGGAACTGGACGAAGTGCGGAGCAAGGGCATTGAACCCAACATTCGCCTATCCGACCGCGCCACCTTGTGTTTCCCCTTTCACAAAATGGAAGACGGCTGGGAAGAGGAACGCCTGGGCAACAAGGCCTATGGATCGACCCGCCGCGGTATCGCCCCCGCTTACGGCGACCGCACCATGAAAAAGGCGGTGCAAGTCGGCGAGATTTTATACCCGGAGTATTTGAACGAACATTTGGCCCAGATTCTCGACTGGAAACTCCTGAAGGCGGACCGGGTGTACGGCCACAAGGACGCGTTCACCTTTGACCAGATGCGGCAATGGATCGAGACCTTTGGCGGGCGTCTGAAACAGTATATCTGTGACACGTCGGAACTCCTTGAAGCGGGTGCGAGCCTTAAAAAGAACATACTTTTCGAGGCGCAATTGGGCACTCTGCGCGATTTGAACTTCGGCATCTACCCGTACAGCACCTCTTCCTGCACCCTCGCGGATTACGCCGCGATTGGCGGCGGGTTCTTCGGGCACCATTTTGACCGGGTAATCGCGGTCGTCAAGGCCTTTTCCACCTGCGTGGGCGAAGGGCCTTTCGTCACCCTCATGGAAAAAGAGGCCGCCGATGAACTTCGGGTGAAAGCCAAGGAATACGGCGCCGCCACGGGGCGTCCGCGCACCATCGGTCATTTTGACGCGCTGGCCACCCGCTACGGCGTATGGGCGCAGGGCGCAACGGAGGTGGCCCTGACAAAGCTCGACAGTCTGAGCGGCCAAAAAACGCTCAAGATTTGCACGGATTATGAATACCGGGGGAAACCCGTGGGCCGTTTCCCGTTGAACGCGGTGCTGAATGAAGCGAAGCCGCTTTATATCGAAATGCCCGGTTGGGAGGAAGACATCTGCGGCGTGCGCCGGTTTACGGACCTGCCCCAATCGGCGCAAGCCTATGTGCTCGAAATCGAACGCCTTATTCATTGCACCGTCCGCTATGTATCCGTCGGACCGGAGCGCGAAGCGCTGATTGACCGCGGCGCGGCGTAACTGCGGACGTAATTTAACGCTGATAGCTTCCCAATTCGGGCTGTTT
>CAYXPO010000256.1:0-6956 GCA_964466925.1 uncultured Nitrospirales bacterium | reverse complement strand
GGGGACCGGCAGGATGTGGTTTCCGGTGCGCAGTATTTCCAATCGAAAGCATCGGGGATCATGGATGTTATCGGCCTGCAAATCACCAGCAGCGGCCCGCAAGTGGATGCGGCGCTCCAAACGCTGAAAGCACAGGGTGATTCAGAGGGCTATTTGTTGCTCCAGGGACTTTCCGACCGCATTGCCGAAGACATGGCGGAACATCTGCATCAGGAGCAGCGCAGGCTGCTGAAAGTCGATCATGAGACCGGTCAGCGGTGGTCGCCGGGGTATCCCGGAATGCGTGATATCGCGATGAACAAGGTAATACTGGATTGCCTGAACGCAACGGCGTTAATCGGTGTAAATGTAACAGAGGGGGGCGAATTCAGCCCAACGGGGACCACCGCGGCGGCGGTAAGTTTCCATCCCAGCGCCAAGTACCTGTAATCAGCCAGGTACGGATGCGGAAGTCTTCCTCAACCCGCCGGACGCCATGGTGAGCCCCGGCCCGGGAGAAGGCGGCGAAAGGGGGAGAAGAAGGCCTGTCCACCGGAGAAAACCCGCCAGCAGTGGACACGCCTCGCCCTCCCGATGCCGGAAGAGATAGAATGACGTGCAACGAATAATGAAGTGGAGAGGATGCACAATGAAGAGTGTTCGCGGAACGTTTCACGGCTCTTTTGTTTTCGGTGCGGTGTTTTTTACAAGGGCCGCGCATGGTTGTCTTGCGGTGCAACTCGTTGCTGTGCTTTTTTGTCCCTTACTGCGGGCGGAGGAATTCAAGGGCCAACCATATACGGACGGGGATGTGTATGCGGACACATGGGTGGCCACGGATGATCTGGGCCGGACGCAGCCCGGTTTCAAGGAGGCGGGACCGGTCAAACAGGACAAATGGGTGGGAATTTTTTACTGGACGTGGCATTGCCCCAATCCGGGCGGACCGAATGATGTCACGAAGATCATCGGAAACGCCGCCCCGGGAACTGTTATCCAATGGCCGTCGAACAGCGCGCCCTATCACTGGGGCGAACCGGAACTGGGCTATTACGTAATGACCGACCCGTTCGTGATTCGGAAACACGCGAGCATGCTCGTGGACGCGGGCATTGACGTTATTCTTTTCGACACGACGAATCCCCCTGCGACATGGAAGGAGGAGTACGAGGCGCTGTGCCGCGAATACACCGCGATGCGTCAGGAAGGCGCGCGCACCCCGGCCATCGGGTTCATTGCGCCGTTCGGCGACCCCACCTCCATTACCGACCAGCTTTGGAAGGAGTTGTATCAGCCGGGGCTTTGGAAGGACTTGTGGTTTGTGTGGAAAGGCAAGCCGCTCATCCTCGCGAACCGGGATTTTATAAAGGATGCAGGCATGCTGGATTTTTTTACCTTCCGCCGGCCCATGCCGGATTATTGGATCGGTCCCACCGGCCCGGATCAGTGGAGTTGGCTCGAGGTGTACCCGCAGCACGTGTTCAAGAACAGAGAAGGCGTGGCCGAGCAGATGAGCGTGGGCGTGGCGCAGAATGCACTGCCGAACACGCCGGGACCCGCGCCGATGAGCCATAAAACCGGCGCGATGGGGCGCAGTTGGCACAATGGGGCGAAGGACACGCGCGAGGGGGCGGTCAATCTCGGCCTCAATTTCGAGGAACAATGGTCCCGTGCCCTCGAAGTGAATCCGGAATTCATTTTTGTGACCGGCTGGAATGAATGGGTCGCAGGACGCTACATGGAATGGAGCACATACAAAGAATCCGAGTGCTACTACCCCGCCGGGTTGTTTGTGGATGAGTACACGCAGGAATACAGCCGTGATTGCGAGCCGATGCGCGGCGGCCACACCGACAATTATTACTACCAGTTGGCGAGCTGGGTGCGCCGCTACAAGGGCGTGCGGGAGTGTCCAACGGCCCAAGGCCCCGGCAAAATTTCCGTGGACGGCGCTTTTGAGGAGTGGAACGCCATTGTGCCGGAATTCCGGGACACCATCGGCGATGTGAAGCACCGGGATCACTTGGGCTACGGCAATACCCCTTATAAAAACGATACGGGCCGGAACGATTTTGTCCTCGCCAAGGCCGCCTATGATGCCGAATATCTGTATTTCTTCGTGCAGACCCCGGCGTCCATCACCCCGCACACCGATCCCCACTGGATGCTGCTGCTGCTCGATGCGGATCAGAATGCCCGCACGGGCTGGCTCGGATACGACTGTATCCTGAATCTGGAAGTCTCCAGCGATAGCGCCACCACCGTGAAGGCTTGGCGGAACGGCGGCTGGGAAACCATCGGCAAGGCCCGTTATGCCGTGAACGGCAACGGCATGGAACTGGCCGTGCCGCGTGAACTCGTTGGCGCGGCGGAGGGAAACCCCGCCTTCGATTTCCACTGGGCCGACAACAACCAGGGATTCAGCGACGTGTCGGAACTGGGCGTCAACGGCGACAGCGCGCCCAACCGGCGCTGGAACTATCGCTTTAGCGTGCGGCCCTGAATCTTGTTCGTCGGAAGTTTATAAATAAAGCGGGGCTATGGCATAGTGACCCGGAACGAGTTATAACAAGAAGGAGGAATACCATGGGTGTTATTCGGTGCGTCGTAGTAAGCATGGCCGTGATTGTGATGGCGGTGGGCGCGTTTGCGGGGGGAGGAACCTTGGATTCCCTGCCGGGATTGAAGGACTTCACGGCGGGGCGGCAGTCGAGTTTTGATCCCTCGGGGGGGAATGCCGACGGGCGTCAGGACAAGCCGATCCTGCCGGGGGAGACGCGGGACATGGCGGTCATCGCGGGCGCCGGCGCCATTACGCATATTTGGGTGACCATTGCTTCGGAAGACCCGGACCATCTTAAAAACCTGGTGCTGCGGATGTATTGGGATGGCGAGGCCGCGCCCTCGGTGGAAACGCCCATCGGGGATTTCTTCGGCCAGGGCAACGGGCAGTATTATCAATACGCCAGCATGCCGATTCAGATTGGCACGAGCCATGGCCTGAACAGCTTCTGGAAGATGCCGTTCCGGAAAGGGGCGCGGGTCACCATCACGAACGACGGTCCCGTGGAGTGTGGCGCATTCTATTATTACGTAGACTACCGGCTGTATAAACATCTGCCACGAAAGACAGCGTATTTTCATGCCCAGTACCGGCAGGCGTATCCGTGCAAGGCGGGGGAGAATTACATTTTCATGGAAGCCACGGGGCGCGGTCATTATGTGGGCGTGAACCTGTCCATCCACAACCGCGCGGACGGCTGGTGGGGCGAAGGTGATGACATGATCTATGTGGACGGGGAAACAACGCCCTCGTTCAACGGTACAGGCTCGGAAGATTATTTCTGCGGGGCGTGGTGCTATGGTGAGGCGTTCAGCGACCTGTATCTGGGTTGCCCCTTGCGCGGGGAGCATAAA
The DNA here is from genome assembly GCA_964466925.1 of uncultured Nitrospirales bacterium. Taxonomy (GTDB): domain Bacteria; phylum Hydrogenedentota; class Hydrogenedentia; order Hydrogenedentales; family CAILVY01; genus CAILVY01. Next base: position 3,560 of record CAYXPO010000256.1, on the reverse strand, counting down.
ACGGGCGCGATGTGGAACGTCTACCGCTATCATATCGAAGACCCCATCCCCTTCAAGAAATCACTCAAGGTCACCATCGAACATGGTCATGCGAACGACCGAAGTGACAATTTCAGTTCCTGCGCCTATTGGTATCAGACCGAACCCCATGCCGCGTTCCCTCCGCTGCCCGCCGCAAAAGACCGCAAGCCTGTTGAACTCCAGATTTTCAAGGAAAAAGGCGCGTTTGAAGCGGAAGACATGTTGACGGAATTTTCCGGCGGCCCCATGGAAGTGCAGGACACTAAATCGTATTCAAACGGTTGGAGCAATGCGAAACACCTGTGGTTCCATCCCGCCCAACCCTCCAGCTACACGATGGTTGCCGATGTGCCGGAAAAAATGGCGGGGAAAATGACCGTGGAACTCTGGTATACGCGCGCGCCTGATTACGGCATGGTTGAGGTGTGGGTCAACGGCGCCAAGGCCGCGCAATGGGACGGCTACAACAAGACCGGCGTAATTAGAGACAAGGTTGAATTTCCCGTAGAGATCGGCGCGGGAAAAAACACCTTCGAGTTGCGCATCACCGGGAAGAATCCCGATTCTACGGGCTTTTTTGCCGGAATTGACTGCTTGAAGCCGAAGAAATGAAAATGCCGGGATACGGCCTGTAAAAAATCCGGGCCGGCTTGGAACGACAGTGCCCTCACGTTTTACAGTTCAGGGATAATGTTGGGTGTTATTTTGCCACCACTTCCTTGCGGATCAAAAGGTAGTGGGGGGTGTTTTGAGTGTTTTGGGTATCGGCCCAGAGCCAGCGGGTGGCGGTGCCAGCGAAATGGGCGGGGGTGTGTTTCCAGGGTTCCGCGCCGAAGCCGCCGAGGTCGGTTACCGGCAGGGCGTGATCCGCGCCTTGGGTCATATCCGTGAGCCATTCCGCGGGCGGTTCGCTGTCGCAGGCCAGTATCTGCCAAGCATCCGGTTGGGTGACGATGGTAGCCGTGCCGGTAAGGATTTGCCCGATGACGCCGGGATGTCCTTTTCCGACAGGCACTTTTACCGCGATCACCGTTTTCTCCTGGCGGGTGTAGGCTGAAACGCGTGGCGCTTCCTGCCATCCGTCGCCTTGAAACAAGAAGCGGCCGTTCACGTAGCAGGCATAGGGCATTTCCGCGGAGAACATGAATTCGACGGGAATTCCAGGCTTGGATTCCGGGTCAGCCTTTTGTGCGCGCTTATCAAATTGGGCCTGCTCCAGTTTTTTCACCTGGAACAGCACCCAGCACGCGCCGAGGGGGCGTTTGGCCAAGGGCACGAGACGGGCCTGTTGTTCGCGGCCATTTTTCCCTTCCACCAGCACCGGTATCCCAGCCTGATTAGGTGCATCGTCCGTCATCCAAACGGTGGGAACGGCGTCTTTGGCCAGGAAATCCTCGGTAAGCAAGGGTTCAGGCAGGCAATACAAGGCGGAACCCGCAAACACGCGGACCGGTTCGGTTTCCCGGGTATTTTTCCCGTAAGGTCCCTCCAAGCGAATGGTATTCGGCATCTGGAATTCCAGGGTTTTTGAGCCGGTCCATGTGCAGGGAATATCCACCCAGCCCTGAAGGACCGTGCAGGGTTTTCCATCCAAGGTAATGGCGTCCGCCCAGCCCGGCAACCGCAACCGGAGTTTGATCGTCTGTTCTTCTTTGGAATCCAGTTGCACCTTCCAGACGCCCGGCGCTGATTGTGTCACGGCTACCGTATAGGCGCCGGAGGGGGCTTGGGCGCGGACTTCCGCAAGCCAGGTAATGCGCACGGCGTCTTTCTCGAACAGCACCCCCCAATGCGCGAGGTCCGCCAGTACTTGGGTGGCGTGCATGGAACAACACCAGTAGGAGTCGGACACATACCCCTCGATCCGTCCGCCGGGATAGGCTTTCCCGTTGAGTTTCGTGGCGGTGAAGGTGCTATGTCCGAATCCCCCGTTGGAAAGTTGCGTGCCCAGCAGGTGGTTGCCCCAGGCGTGCTCAACGATATCAAGGCACCGAATATCGTCGGAGGCCTTCCACAGCAGATAGTTCACGCGAATCCAATCCGCTTCCGAACACCCCTCGTCGCGGGCATAGGCCCGGTCGCACAGTTCCGTCACGCCGCCCGTGGGCAGGATAAACTCCTGATTGAGGGTGGTGCATCCGGCAAGCACCGGCCCCTTGAACTCCGGTATGGCGGAAAGCCGGTCGAGGTCAAGCATGCCCCGGTAGGCCACCAGGCGGCCATGGCTATGATGTCCTTCAAACGACTTGTCAATGAGGGCCAGCCGTGCGATGAAACGCGCCTCCTCCAAATAGAGCGGTTCTTGGGTCAACTCTCCCAGCGCCACGAGGCCATCAATCAGCGAGGGATAACAGGTGGTGAATCCGGAGGAATAATGGCCGCCCACCTTTTCAAAATTTTCCTTCAGGCCATAGTACGGGTGGGTGGACAGCACATAGTCCCCGAGCCGTTTTGCCACGGCGAGCAGGGGTGCGTCCGGGGCGGTCTTGCAGCGTTCGGAGAGCGCCAGCAGCAACCGCCCGTTCCCCCAGAGAATGGGCATGTCGCGTTCTTGATTCACCTCTTTTTCCAGGTTCTGGGGCGCCCCAAAATGCCCGTCCTCCTTCTGGGCGGGGGGCAGTCCGGCGAGCAGGGCGTCCAAAACAGGGCTGTGTTTTCCCAACAACGGTTCTGTGGCATTGAGGGCGCCGAGCATCCGCCCGGAGATGTCCCCGCTATATTCCGTAAAGCGGCGGGTATATTTGAACGTCACATCCGACAGGACAAAGTCCGCGTCATTCAAGGGCGGGGCGCACAACCGTCCATAGGCCTGCTCCAAGCGCACCCGGCTGTCCCCCAACACCTCGATATGCGCGGCAGGCGTGTCCACCACCGCATTCATACCCACACTGCATAGAATCATGCCAAGACCCATACCCAAGAACATAATGTTTTCCTATCTTTTTCTCGTATGTCCTAAACAAGTTCGGTCAACCCATCCCAAAGTATACCGGAAAGGCCAAAACGGATAAACCGCCGGAAAATTTCTTTTCCGGGTCTATTTACATTCGTTCCGGGCTATGGTAGGCTAATAGGTGGAAACAAAGGACGGGGTTGTGTGATGGTTAGAAAGATTGCCGTAGCTTTGGTGGCAGGGATTCTGCTGGGGAGTTGCGCCGCCGAACTGAAGTCCGCCTACACCCGGGACGGGGAGCAGTATGGTGTGACGCGCGGCGTATTCCGGGGCCGGTGGTGGAGTTACTATGAGCGGGGTTCTTCCTTCCTTGCGGGCAAATTCTACAACGAAGCGGTGAAGGACTATCAGGAGGCGTTGAAAGGCCGGAACCAGGATTCTTGGCGCGCCCGCACCTATGGCCTCCATTTCGTTGAATATTTCCCCAACCGTGAATTGGGGATCGCCTATTTCCATCTCAACCGGCTGGACGAAGCCGAGCAGTGCCTCAACCGTTCCCTGGAGCAAATGGACACCATCCGCGCCCATTATTACCTGGATATGATCAAGCGGAAAAAAATCCAGGAGGGCAAGCTGGCGGATAACA
>CAYXPO010000255.1:0-6980 GCA_964466925.1 uncultured Nitrospirales bacterium | reverse complement strand
TTGCGTAGGCAAAAATCTCCTCCCGCGTGCCGGAAATCGCCCGGCGCTGATGATCCACCGAACAACAGAAACACACCCTTCCGCCAAAATCCGCCGCGAGGCGCTCCACACCGAAAATATCCGGCTGAAGCAATTCGATGACGTCCGCGCCGATGTCAATAAGGTCGTTCAGAATGGCGTGTACCTGCCCGCAGGAATGAAACCACACTTTTTTCCCGGCGCGGTGAATCCGGTCAAATTGCGCGGCGTACCGGGGACGGAACACTGCACGCCAGAGTTCCGGCGCGATCATCAGCCCTTCCTGGGTGCCCCAATCATCGCCAAAGGCCACGGCATCTATGGGATGGCGAAGGGCTTGGTCAATGATGCCGTTCTCGAAATCAAACACCAGATCGAGGACCTTGTCCGCCCGATCCGGGGCGGCGTATAAATCCATGAGCAGCGGTTCAAAGCCCCGCAGGAAGGTGGCTTGGTTGAATCCGGTGATGCCCAAGCCGAATTTAACAAACCGGTCTTGTCCCGCGGCTATTATCTCGTCCAATCCCTCAAACCGCCCTTCGGCATAAGGATCGGGAGGCGCATAGGATTCAAAACACACCCCATCCCCCAAAGGATGGGTGCCGGGCTGCCCCATCGTGTGGTCCAATACATGCCATCTATACCCCCATTCCGAAAGGCCCGGCTCCGAAGGCACAAATCCCCGTGCCGGGGCGAAGCCGCATCCCAAGGTGTCGGAAAACTCAAAATCCCGGTTACAGTAATGAATGGGGGTGCGCGGCGGCCCCGTCCGCGCTATGGCGTGGTATACGATCTCTTTTCGGGTCATGTCTGCTCTCTCATGGACACCGGTGTAAAGCATACGCAAAAATGGGATGAAACAACAAGGATGGAGGGCCCCGGCAGGCTTCCGCTGATCTGAGCGATCCAGCCGATCCGGTTGATCTGTCCACTTCCAGTTCATTCGTCCCCATAATCTGAAAAATTCCAAGAATAGCCATTTTTCGTGAAATTTATAACATGCCTTGGAATTATTGTTTTTGCATGGTATAATGGATATAAAACAAAGGAAGTATAAAAACCATAAGGCTATATACGGCAGTACGTTAACCGACATAAGATGGTGCAACGCCCTTGGCGCGGACGTGTCTTCGTGTGGCAAGACACGGGTTCGGCGCAGGCCGAATTGAAGGGCGGCACTTGGCGCTTATAGTCAAGAATATTCTCCCATTCCCTCATAGCATGCATGGCAAAAGGAGTTTCCGCATTGTTAGGATTTTGTAAGGCTCTGATGATGGTTGTGTTAGCGTCGGGCGCATCTCTGCCCCTGAATCCCCCCCCGGCCGGGCAAGCGCTCATGGATATGCTGCTGGAGACGCCCGCCGCGTCCATCCACCAAATGCAGGAACTGCTATCCACCGGCTCCCCGGATGAAAAACGGCTGGCGTGTGACTTTTTCCGGCTTACCCGTAACAAAGCCAGTGTTTCCGCCGTGGCGGACGCGCTGGCGGATTCCGAGCCGCGCGTCCGGGAGCGGGCGATTCAAGCCCTGCGCTTCCTTGGGGACGCAAATGCCCTGCCCCTGTTGCGCCATGCGCTGACCCAAGCGGAAGCCTCAGGCCATGGCGGTGAATTACGGGCGTGCCTGGCGGCCTTGGGCGAACTGGGGGATTCCGGCGATGCTGATTTGATGGCCCCCCACCTGCGCGATGCCCGTCCGAGTGTCAGGGTAACCGCGGCCTGCGCGATGGCGGCCTTGGGCGATGTTCGCGGCGCGGGGTTACTGCTTGAATCGGCGCTCACCGGCGCCCCGGCCATACAACGGGTGGCGGTGGCGGGGCTGGGCTATCTTGCGGATTCCAAGACACAAACGGCACTGGAGAGCATGGCGGAAAGTTCCCGTTATCCCTGGCAGGCGGAGGCGCGATTAGCCCTGGCGCGTCGCCACGCGCAAACCATGAAGGACACGGAATCGCAACAGGCGGTATGGCTGGCGCTGGCGAATGATCCGGACCCCCAAACCGCAATAGGGGCCGTGGAGGCGCTGGCGGCGGATTCGGACGTAAATCTCATGGAATTGTTGACGCCCGTCGTTCATGCGGGCGGTCCGGCCGCGCGCACCGCGGCGCAAATGCTCCGCTGGCGGATGGGCGAAAAAATCCATGCATCAGAGGAAGAGAAAAAACCTTCCAAGTTCCAGGGCAGCACACACCAGTTGCTTTTCGAGGCGGCGTACACGGTGCTGAACAGCCACCTGCCGCAAGAAGCCGCCTTTTTCCAGGGCGATGCCTATACCGAGATGCACGATGCCGTCCTCCAGGAGGATTTGCAGGATTGCAGCAACAATGCCTGTTCTTTAGGGGACCTTTGCCAAAGCGCCAACCGGCATTTTTACAATGCGCACACGGGCGCGGGATTGCCTCATATCCCGGCGTATGCCTGCGATTCCGGCATGCAGGACACGGCGGTGAAGAGCGCGCTGGACCATTGGGCCAAGGCGGAAACGGCTTTTGCCGGGAACAAGTTGCACGGATACAACGCCGCGTATCACCTGCTGGGGCAGGTATTGCACTTGATGCAAGACATGGGCGTGCCGGCCCACAGCCACGTGGACAATCATCTGGACTCGATGGGGGATGATTTTGAACTCTGGCTGGAGGAAGTCCAGGGAACCAGTCTGCTCATCCCCTCCGAAGGTTTGGAACCCGTGACGCCCGAGACGCCTTCCGTTGAAGCCTTCCTGAAACGCATGGCGGAATTTTCGTATGCCCTGACGTCGTATGACGCCGTCCTGGTGGACGACCCCGATGAACAGGCGAAATACCTCGATCATGATTTGGGCCGCATGTTCCAACTTGCGTATCACGACGGCTGGTTTGTAGACACCTGCTGGACCCTGAAGGACCGCAACAACAAACTGGTGGGCGATTACGATCCCAATCCGCTGTTTGATTTGGGCGATGACGAGTGGTGGCCCGCCGACGGCGATTTCACCACCTATTCCAGCGGCGGCCATACCTTCACCGTGGGCAATGTATACATTGAAAACCTGCGTGACGGCAGCACAAGCTACCAGCCCCTCACCTTTGCCGCGGAACGGCTCACAAACACGCAATTCACCGTGGGCGACACCCTGCTCGGCATTTACGCCCGGGAAATCCTGCCGGAATGCGTCCGCTATTGCGCGGGCCTGCTGCACTTTTTCGCGCAAACCTTCATGAATATCCCCCCCGCGCTGACCCTGCTGGCCCCCGTGGAACCCGCCGTGATTGGCAATGATGCGCTGACGGTGTCCTGGATGGACGCGGACCCCGATTCCAACGCCGTCATCTCCTGGTATTTTGATGTGGACAACACGGGGTACGACGGAATGCCTTTTACCGGCGCGTTCAACGAAGACGATGATGGAACCTCCGGACAGGCCGTGCTGGACCTGAGCGGATTCCCCCAAGGCGCCGTTTTCCTTCTCTACGGTGAAATCTGCGATGAAGCGCAATGCACCTATAGCGCGTATTCGCCCGCCCTGACCATCGCCCGGGCCGAAGGCGAAGCGGAAGGCGCCCTGGAAGGCGAAGGCGGCCCCGAAGGAATTCAGGAAGGAGAATTCCCTGAAGGCGAACCCCCCGAAGGAGCATTGGAAGGCGAAGGCGGCCCTGAAGGAGTTCAGGAAGGAGAATTCCCTGAGGGCGAAACGGAAGGCATACTGCCCGAAGGCGAAGGCGGCCCTGAAGGAGTTCAGGAAGGAGAATTCCCCGAAGGTGAAACACGTGAAGGGGAATCTGTTGAAGGAGAAGGCGGAAATGAAGGGGAAGGCCACGCCACCGAGGGTGAACCGGAAGGGGCGCCCAGCGAGGGGGAAGGTTCAGTGGAAGAAGGCGAAGGCGCAACGAGCGAAGGCGAAGGCGAATCCGAAGGTGCCGCACAAGAAGGTGAAAACGTGCACACGCTCCATTCGGCGGATCAAGACGCTAATTGGAAAATCGGCCTTTCCGAACTGCTGCGGGTCATCCAGTTCTACAACTATTCCGGATTCCACTGCCAGCCCGGAACGGAAGACGGGTATGCCCCCGGCTTCGGAAAACGGGAATGCACCCGCCACGACAGCGACTACAACCCGCAGGATTGGCGGATTGACGTTTCGGAGGTGTTGCGGCTGATCCAATTCTACAATTCCGGCGGATATGCCTGGTGCCCGGAAAAATCCACCGAAGACGGTTTTTGCCCGCTGCAATAAGCCTCGATTACCGGCTCAGCCGGCGGAGCAATTCACGGCGAACCGCCCGGAAATCCTTTATGTTGGTGTCGTACTGATCAAAATCGAGGACCAGTGTTTCCGCGAGACGTTGCGCCGTTCCGGGATCACGCTCCTTCAACTGACAAAGCAATTCGTAGTCGGCAATGCCGTCGCGCATGGCCTCAAAACGGATCGAATCCAGCGGCCCTTCTTTTCCCGGATAAACAATCCAGGCATCGCCCGCGGGAAGATACGGCGGGCCTCCATGCGGGCGCGTGGTGTGCATGAACGGGTCGTCGTTCGTCCAGTGGTTGTAACCCCAATGCAAATATCCGGTGATTCCATACCGGAAGTTGATCCAATGCAGCAGGCGGGTCTTTATCAGGGGCAGTTCAATAAAACGGTTGGCGTATTCGCCTTGCGGAAAGACACAGGTATAGAACCACACTTCCTCGCCTTGCCGCTGCCGTTCCTGGTAGTGTGCAAAACTCTCCCGGAGATAATTCAGTTGCGGCACCCAAATGTCAATGGCGCCCGTGATATCCTTGGAATGGCACGCCTCGATGATGCGCAGTTCCGGGCCATGCGCGCGCGCCAGCTTCGCCATCGCCCGGTAACTCTCCACATTCGCGGCAATCGGCTCATCGGCCAAATGCTGCATGTAGCACTCCAGCCAGCCCTTTTCCTTAAGATGCGCCACCAGCGCCGGGAAGAACTGGGCATAAAACGCCTCCGCTTCCGCGCTGGCCGGGCCGGCACTGCCCTGCACGGCTTTGCCGTCCTGCACCCGCCAAATGTTTACCACGAACTCCGATTCCCAGCCCCCTTGGCGCCCGCCAATGTGTCCGCCCTCGATGCGGCCAATCACCCCCTCCTCCTTGAAAATCTGAACCCACCGGTCGAACCGGGAAAAATCGAATGCCAGTGTGCCATTGGCCGCCACAGACACCTTCATCAGGCTTGTCGGCGAGATCAAGGCCACCGTATGCCGGTGTTCCGCCAGATTGCGCGCATACCGGCGCAACAGGAGATAGTATTCTTCCGATTCCGGTTCCGGCGCGATCCCCATATGCGGCCAGTGCATCGCGAACCAATCCGTCACCCATAACCGGGACCGGCCCGCAACGGCCTTGTACACACGCACCTGGAGCCGCTGCGCAAGGGACACCGCCCGCCCCCCAACCGTGCCTGTCACCGTCAGTTTCCCGCTATACGTTCCCGGCATCGCCTCTTCCGGAATGGGAACGGTAATCCAGATAGGCTGCGCCTGCCCCGCAGGCACCTCCACCGCGTCCGCCTCCAGCAAAGGGTCCGGATAGTCCGCGGGCGGCATGCGCAACTGGTCCTTCGACGGTTTCTGCGTGGGCCGGTCCACCGGCACATAGCCCACAAAACGCGCCGTGCCCGAAGGCAGCGTTTCATGCCCCCGCCGCCGCGTCAGCATCGCCAGTTCCGCCCGCAACCCGGTAACCGGCCCCGCCGCCTTCACCACCGCCTGAAACGTGGCACATTCGCCCCGGGCCACTTCCGCAACCATTTTTCCGGCCTTCCCCGGCACGGCATCCCGGAACACTTTTTCCAACGGGTCCGCCCACCAGAATTGAAGCGAATCGTCGGCCCAAACGGTTCCCGCCAAAAGAATCAGTGCCACCAATCGTGCTGCTTGCCACCGCATAAGCGTCTCCTCTGATTTTTTCGTAGTGTACCGCATTCTTGACACCCGTTTCGCGGCATTGCCCTGCCCCCGAATCCTGGTAACGAGCGGCGGTTCCCGTGGTATTGTTACTAAACAGTTACCCGAGGGAAGTAACAACCTAGAGGAGGGCACGTCATGCGCTCGAAACTCTCCATGTGGATGTTTTGCGGGGTGGCGGCGGTGTTAACCCTGGGGCAGACCCAATGCCCCCAATGGCCAAAACCGCCGTTTGACACCACGGGGCTTTACAAAGGTACGTGGCAGGGCATCCCGAATGATGCCAGTTCGTTGCACCAAGTGCAATGCCCCTTGACCCTGCACCTGGAGCAAACGTTGACGGCGGCCTATCCCGGCGATCATGCGGTAAAGGGCTGGGTGGAAATTGACTACTCCTGCATCGAGGTCCCCGGCCGCATTACGGAATTGCCCGCATCGAAAGTGAATGTTTCCGGTCTATTGACGGATGACGGGCGGCTGTCCCTGTTTTCCGGCGGCTGCGGCACCGGCGCCTGCGCCATACTGATGCTGGCGGGACAAGGCGGAACCACCAATACGGATACCTATATGGACACCTTCGCGGGGAATTGGTCCCTGATCCTTCTGTTGGCGGGCGTGGAACCGTTCGGAATCAGCGGCTCGTTCGACGTGGACCGGTGGCTCCAATAGCGGGCACCGCAGCAAGACAGGGATCATGCAAGGGAAATACTATTTTTGTTTGGGTGGTGTTTTCCGGGCTGACGCGAATAGAAGCATGGACACCGCCAACGAAAACAGGGTCACATCCCCGGTGTAGCGGGTAAATGGATATCCCTGCGCCCCCGGGTATGCTTTCCCGATTGTACAGCCACAGACCGGCGGTTCTTCCCCTTCTCCTTCGCCCTCGATAATTCCTTCACCCTCTTCGCCTTCGTCTTCAATGACCCCTTCACCTTCGATGGTCCCTTCACCTTCGATGGTCCCTTCACCTTCGATGGTCCCTTCACCTTCGATAACCCCTTCCCCTTCGATAACCCCTTCCCCTTCGATAACCCCTTCGCCCTCGATAACCCCTTC
>CAYXPO010000254.1:0-7058 GCA_964466925.1 uncultured Nitrospirales bacterium | reverse complement strand
GCCCTTGAAATCAATGATAACCTGGTCGCCTTCTTTCGCCTTGCCTTTTTCCAGAGGTTCGTAGAGCGCGAAACGGCTTTGCATCCGCTCCAGGGCGTCCGCAATGTCTTTTTCCTCGACTTTGCGCACCGGACATTCAAAGGCGAGACCCCGGTATGGCCCCAATTCGCATTTGGGCGCGACTTCAAAGCTCATGGTGAAGCTGAGGGGTTGATCCTCCGGGCGCTCCAGAATGCCTTCGAGTCCGTCAATTTTCGGGGTCTGGATGGGGCGCAGTTTTTTCTCATCAACAAGTTTCTTGAACGCCGCGCTGACCAGTTTTTCGGTGGCATCGCCGCGCAAGGCCTTGCCGAACTTCTTTTCGAGCAGGCGGCGGGGCGCACGGCCCTTTCGGAATCCCGGCATTTCAGCGTCTTCCTGGAGTTCATCCAACAGCTTTTCCGCCTGTTTCTTTTCATTGGCGGCGGCGATGCTGACCTTTACTTCATAAGCGCAATCGCCTTTATAATCCACCTCGAAGACGGGTTCTTCCACGAACTCGAATTTTTCCTCGTCCTCGTGGTCATGGCCGTGTCCATGGTGATGGCCGTGATCATGATCGTGGGCGTCTTCTGTTGCGGCGGCCGCGTCAGCCGCGCCTTCCATCTCGTTTTTTTCCTGGTCGCTCATGGCTGTCCTTCATTCACTCACAGGTTGGTGGGCGAGGCGGGAGTTGAACCCGCACACCTTGCGGTACTGGATCCTAAGTCCAGCGCGTCTGCCAATTCCGCCACTCGCCCGCATAGGCCTATACACACTAAGGTTCCATTCTAACAAATCGGCAGCGCCGCGGGGTAATTTCTGGTGGGCCGTGCAGGAGTCGAACCTGCGACCTTGTGATTAAGAGTCACCTGCTCTACCAACTGAGCTAACGGCCCCAAAAGAAAAATGGAGCGGGAGACGGGACTTGAACCCGCGACGTCAACCTTGGCAAGGTTGCACTCTACCACTGAGTTACTCCCGCTCAACTGGTGTACATATCCTAGCAAATCAAAAATGCCCGTGTCAAGATCGACGCATTATATAAGTTCTATTCCATGAAACAAATAGCTTCGCGCAGCCTTTTGGTCAAACGTCAAGGTGGAATCAGCGCCAATAGCTTTGGCATGAAGACCAATAGATCGAAGGGAGTGGACAAACCCAGCCGAATGAATTCCTGAATGCGATTATGTGATTGAAAGCAAATGCACGGTAAACAGGCAAGGTCTTGGATGGCGCCAAGAACCGCCTCGCGAGAAAAACCATATGCCGATTTTAGAACCCAAAGAATCTCCAGCAGTACAAGATCAGAAATCAAAAGAGGCATGTCCCCATCCTTTGCCTCTGTAAAGATACGGCGCGCATTGGACGTCATTACGGGATCATCCTGTATAAGAAAACGGATAATCACATTCGTGTCGAGTGCTTTCATAGTTCGCCACGCCGGAACGCCTCTGAAACTGCCTCGTTCATTTGCTCAATGGTTAGATGCATGTCTTTGGGCGGTTTCAACTTGCCGCAAACATCATCAATCGCGAGTGTTTTGGGATACAACCGTATCGCGCCGTCAACATCCACATCAATCCCCACACTGTCTCCAGGCTTGACGTTCAATTTGCTCGATACTTCCGGGGGCAATCGAAGTTCGCCATCTTCCATTACTCTTGCCGTATTCATGCTTAACCTCATTTTTTCAGCACATCAAAGATACTGGACAAAAATAAGTATACCGCCAAAAATGATATGTGGAAAACATCTCACCTTTTCCTCCACAGACCGAATCAAATATCACCTGCCCTGTTCCAAGTCCATGCGGCACAATTACATTATATACATTATCTCGCCGGATATTTTTTTAGTCTGACCGTTAACCGATCTCACATCACGGGCGCGGCGATGCCGTCTTCGGCGCTTTCCTGATAGGCGAGGAACTTGTTCACCGCATCCAGATAGGCCATTACGGCGGCTTCAATGATGCTGGTGCTGGCGCCTTTTCCTTTCATTCGTTTTGTGCCGAAATTCACGGTGACGTAGGCTTCGCCGAGAGCTTCCTTGCCGGGGGTGGTGGCGCGAATCTCGAAGGTTTCCAACTGCCCGGAGACCTCAGCGATGCGGTCAATGGCCACGCAGGCCGCGTGCACGGGGCCGTCGCCGGTGGCGGAGTCTGTCAGGACATCGTCGCCTTTCTTCAATTTCACGATGGCCTTGGCCGGATTGGAACCGAAGGTATCCACTTCTTTCAGGTGGAAAATCTCAAAATCTTCCTTGTTTTGGCTGACGATCAGCATGCGCAAATCGTCGTCGTAGACTTCCTTTTTCTTGTCCGCCAGATCAATGAACTTCTCGTACAGCTTGTTCAGTTGGGCCTCGTCCATTTCATAGCCCAATTCCGCGCTACGTTTGGCCAGGCCCGCGCGCCCGGAATGCTTGCCCAATACCAGATCGCTGCGCTTTCGGCCCACGGATTCCGGTGTCATGATCTCGTAGGTCTTTGCATTGGCGATCATGCCGTGCTGGTGAATGCCCGATTCGTGGGCGAAGGCATTCCGGCCCACAATCGGCTTGTTATAGGGGATCGCCAGACCGGTGATTTTGCTGAGCAGGGTGCTCGACGGCACAATTTCAAGGGATTGGATGCGGCAATCGAAGGAATATACGTCGTTGCGGGTGCGCATGGCCATCACCACTTCTTCGAGCGAAGTGTTGCCCGCCCGCTCGCCGATGCCGTTGATGGTGCATTCAATCTGCCGCGCGCCGCCTTCCAGGGCCGCCAAGGCATTCGCCACGGCCAACCCCAAATCGTTGTGGTTATGGGACGAAAACACCACTTTGTCCGAATCGGGCACATGGCTGATCACGTAGCGGAACATGTCCCGGATTTCGTCCGGGGTGGTGAAGCCCACCGTGTCCGGAAGATTGATGACATCCGCGCCGGCGGCAATCGCCACCTTGGTCATCTCCACCAGATAGTCCCAATCCGAGCGGGTGGCGTCCTCGGCGGAAAATTCGACGCGCGGGACCAGGCTCTTTGCCAACCGCACCGCCTTGTCCGCGGCTTCCAGCACCTGGGGCCGCGTCATCCGCAGCTTATGTTCGAGATGGATGTCCGACGTGGCGATAAAAGTGTGCAGAACCGGCCTGGCGGCGGATTTCAATGCACTCGCCGCACGTTCGATATCGCCCGGCACCGCCCGCGCCAGCGCCGCCACCCGCGACGTTTTCACCGCCTCCGCCACCTTGTGCACCGCCTCGAATTCCTGCTTCGACGCAATCGGGAAACCGGCCTCGATGATGTCCACCCCAAGCCGTTCGAGTTGCAGTGCCAATTGGATCTTTTCGTGTTCATCCATGCTGGCGCCGGGCGATTGCTCGCCATCACGCAACGTCGTGTCGAAGATTTCAATCATCGTAGCCATGTTCTACCTGCTCCTGTCACCACTTGTCACCAAGGATACACCCCGCGCGAAAACTGCTTCGCGGGGATTGGCATCCATTATAGATTTTAACGGGTTCAGCGTCAAAATCACCTTATTTGTGGCAGAACACCATGCATACTCCGGTTATTTCCGGGATGTTGATGGAAGAGAAAAAATCATGGGCCTTGGGAACCATATGAACGGATGGACGGTTGGGGCGGCTCTATTTATGGGGATTTGGGTATTGTCATTTCGAAGAGGAATGCGTCTTTGACGCGGGGGAGGGGGGTGATAGTGGGGCCGGCGCCGAGACGGTGATAGATGAGGCTGGTAATGAAGGGGCCGCAACAGTCGTTCCAGCGGGGTTCGAAGAGGGGTTCGTCGGGGAATCCGGCGCGAATAATGATGTAGATGCGGTCAAATTCTCTTCCGTGGCGTTCAAGGAAGGTTTGGATTTGTTCGCGGGAGGGCAGGCTGGTTTTAGGAGAGGAGGGAATGAAGCAGAGGCTGTGGCGGAATCCGCAGTACATGGGAATATCCATGGTGGAGTCGCCAATAATGAGGTCTTTTTCAGTGGTGTTGGCGTTGATCCATTTGAGGCGTTCTGAAGCTTCACGCTGGGCGTGAACGGAGTTTTGCGGCGTTTTCAGGGCAAACCGGATTTCGTGGGTGATGGTGACCGCCAGAACGATGAGGAGCAGGAGATAAGCGGTTTTGGGGCCGATGGAGAGGGTACAGGTGAGGATGGCGGCGGCCACCAGAATAAGGGGAATCATGGCGGGCGAGAGGAGGCGCAGGTCTATGGGGTCTGTGGAGTAGCGGGTGCGGTACAGGACGAGGAACGCCATATAGCCGAAACTCCAGAGGATTAGCAAAAGGAGGGGGGGGCTGAGAAGGAGTGCCCGCAGGGACTGGAAACGTCTTTTCAGCCAAGCAACTCCGGCAACAAGGACGATGGCGCTCAGCAGGAACCGCACTTGATTTTCCGGGCCAAAAATATCCGGGTCGAGGTATTGTTGGAACAAGACAATACCAAGATAACGAAGGTTGGTGAAAAATCCGAGGGTGGAAGGGGGACGCGGGGGACCCAGCGGATTTCCGATAAGGAAGAAATTACGGAGGAAGATGGGAACAGTGATGAGGAAAAAACCCAAACACAAAAGCGCCATTTTTCTTCGGCAGGCAGGCGGTCTTTGAAGGGCAATGAATATCAACCCGATGATTGGGGCGGGGAGGAGGGCGAAGCGGGTGGCATAGGCAAGGCCGAAGGCCATCCCCGCAAATAACGCTGCGGCATGTTTGTTTTTTGACAACAGGAGACAAAATCCGGCCAAAACGAAAGTAATTCCGGTGGTTTCGCTCCAGGCGACATGCGTAATGCGGTATAGAGGGGAACAGAGCAGCAGTCCAGCAAGAGCGAGCAGGGCCGTTTCCAGGGAGCAATGGATTCGGAGAACGAGAAAGGCCAGGAGGAGTATCAGGGCGGCACCCATAATGGGGATGAGCAGGGCGGCGGTGGTGAAGGGGAGACCGGTGAAATGCATCGCGGCGATAAGAATGGGATACAGGGGGGCCCAGAGCAGCAGAGGCGCCAGAGGACGCGGTGCTGTTAATTGATCCGGGTTATCGAGCATTAGGTAGGCATGATTAAGGCCGCGTCCCTGGGCGATATTTTGGGCGACATCAATGTAGATCATGGAATCAGGAGAAAACTTCAGGGAACGGGTTAATGAGTTGAAGGCGAACAGGGCGAGACAGACCCCAAAGAGTACGATGAGGAATCCCGCGAGGATTTTGGGGGGCAAAGGGGGGAATTTCCGCGATTCGGGCACCGGTTATTCCTCCGTGTCCGGTTTCTGGCGCAGCTTTTTAACCGTGGAACGGATTCGCTTTTCCGTAACGCGCTTCTGGCGGGCAATTTTCGATGGTTTGGTGGGCACACGGGGTTTCCGGCGGCGTTTTCGGCGTTCGAGGCGTTTTTCGAGTTCTTCGAGGGCGGCGCGTTTGTTTTGAAATTGGGACCGGGATTCGGTGGCGATAACGACGATCCCGGAGGGGCGGTGGAGGAGGCGTACGGAGGAGTCGGTGGTGTTCTTTTTCTGACCACCGGGGCCGGAACTGCGGAAAAAGGAGAATTCGAGTTCATTCTCGGGAATGGGGGGCATGGCCTTCAACTCCGGTACTAAAGTTTTTTTGTTTATGTGACGATAATAGCCGCAGCGACGGTTAGAAAATCAAACAATGGGATACCACTCATGAGGGCAAGAACATGGTAAACGCGTTAGGTTCCTTGAATACGACGGCGTCCACCTACAGCGCCACCCTTTCCAACCGCACCTCCATTTTGGCGAATTCCACTAAAAAAGCGGAGAAAGATACCGCGGAATTCGGTCTGAACGGGGAATTGTCCGTGGAGGAATCCATGAACATTGTGGTGGAACGAGCCTTGGACAAGCTCCGGGGGGTGGTCACCAAGGCGCGCGAAGAATTGGGCCTTCCGGAAGATGCGGTGCTGGATACGTCGCCGGAAGCGACGGCGGACCGGATTGCCACATTTGCGCTGGGCGCGTGGTCGAAGTACGCACAGCAGCACAAGCTGGAGGACACCGAGGAGAACCGAAAGCAATTCGCGGATTTCATCGGCGGCGCGATTAACCAGGGGATCAGCGAAGCACGGGGCATATTGGGCGCCCTGAATGCATTGACAAATGAGGTGGACGGGAATATTACGAAGACCTCGAATATCATCCAGCAGCGGTTGCAGGATTTTATCACCAACGGATTGACGGCGAAGTAAGCTATCAGCGGTCAGCTATCATCCTTCATTGCGTATGGCGCCATGGTGGACAGGGTGGCCGGCGTGTTGCAGTGATGGGAAAAGTTGGTCATAATGGGTGCATAAACTGCAACTGGAGGGACGTGCAATGAAAGGCGTGGTGTTGGCGGGTGGTTTGGGTTCGCGCTTGCTGCCGTTGACGCGGGTTACCAACAAGCATTTGCTGCCGGTCTATAACAAACCAATGATTTTTTATCCGATCAAGACCCTGGTGGACGCGGGAATTGACGATATCATGATTGTGACGGGCGGCAATAACGCAGGGGACTTTCTGCGGTTGCTGGGAAATGGGGAGGATTTTGGATTAAAGGAAATTCATTACACCTATCAGAAAGGCGAGGGGGGCATTGCCCAGGCGCTGGCGCTGGCGGAGCATTTTGTGGGAAAGGACAAGGTGGTGGTGATTCTGGGGGACAATTTTGTGCAGGGAACAATCCGCAAGGCGGTGGAGGATTTTGAGCGTCAGCCGGAGGGGGCAAAGATATTTCTGAAGGAGGTGTCGAATCCGGAGGAGTTTGGGGTGGCGGAGTTAAACGGGGACAAGGTGGTGAACATTGTGGAAAAGCCCAAAAATCCGGTCTCCAATCTGGCGGTGATCGGAATTTATCTCTATGACAACGCGGTATTTGAGATTTGCAAGACGCTGAAACCGAGCGCGCGGGGGGAGTTGGAAATCACGGATGTCAACAACGCCTATATCCAGCGGGGCACGATGACCTACGAGGTGTTGCAGGGCTGGTGGGCGGATTGCGGAAGTTTTGAAGCCTTGTACCGATCAAATTCCCTGG
>CAYXPO010000253.1:0-7069 GCA_964466925.1 uncultured Nitrospirales bacterium | reverse complement strand
CAAGGGCGCAATATCCGAGATATGATTCATCCCCAAATTGAGATTCGAGAGGGAAACACACGCTTCCAGGCCCGTCAAATCCGTAATCCCCAGTTCCTTGGCCACCAACGTGGTAAATCGTGAATCCGCAAGTTCCGTGTCTTCCGGAGGGGTGCTCAGCGTCAAGCCCGTGGCGGCTTCCCATTGGGTTTTAACCGCATTCAACAGATGGGTGTCATTGAATGTTACCGGAGCCGCCCAAGCTCCGCAAGCCCCCAATGCAATTGTAATAAAGATTACAAACGTCAACGATCTGTGTCTTACTTTCATTGCCGTAAACTCCTATAAAATAACCTCTTGCCAACGCTAAAACAATCACCGAATCACGTCATATCAATCATTTCCTGCATAGCTATTATCGCTTAGAAAACAGGGCATGTCAAAAAAGAATTCCCACAAATCTTGATACCCGGTTTGCCCCTGTAGCATAGTGGTAAAAAACGAACCGGTACGGGAGATGGCAATATGCGCAACTATTTCCGCATGGCTTCTAGTCTAATTCTGGCAATCATCCTATGCGGGTGCGCCACCCGGCCGCTATCCCCTGTAACGCCGTCTGCTACACTGGACCCCGCCAAGGCCGCACCCAGCGCGGACGGGAAAACGCTCTGGTTCAATGCACTGGACATCGGTCTTGAAGGCCAAGGCTGGACCACCCTCAAACATCCCTATGACCGCCTGCCGGTGGAAGCGGAAGGCAAGGTAACGGAGGCCGTGTGGAACCTCTCCCGCCACTCGGCGGGCCTATCGGTGCGGTTTATGACGGACTCCCCCGAAATCTCCGCGCGATGGTCGCTGCGTTCAGACCATCTGGCCATGCCGCATATGCCGGCCACGGGCGTGAGCGGACTCGACCTCTACGCCAAGGGCGTGGATGGCGCGTATCATTGGCTGGCGGTGGGGCGTCCGGAAAAAGCGAAAGAGAATGAAACGGCACTGATAGGCGGCCTGCCCCCGGAGATGCACGAATACATTTTGTATCTGCCCCTGTACAACGGCACGGAATCGCTGGAGATCGGCATTCGGGCGGGAAGCGCCTTGCGCCGGGGCACACCCTATCCGGCGGACCGTGCCAAGCCCATGCTGTTCTGGGGCACGTCAATTTTGCACGGCGGATGCGCCTCGCGGCCCGGCATGGCCTATCCTTCCATCATCGGACGCCACATGCAGCGCCCCGTAATCAATTTGGGATTCTCCGGAAACGGGAAAATGGATCCGGAGTTGGCCACACTCATCGCGCCGCTCGACGTTTCCGTGTATGTAATTGATTGCGCCCCGAATATGGGGCCGGAACTCATCACGGAACGCACGGAACCCCTGGTGCATGCCTTGCGCGCCACGCATCCCGATACGCCGATTGTGCTCGTCGAAAATATCACGTATCAGCAATCCTGGTTTGTGGATGCAAAAGGAAAGTCCTATAAGGACAAAAACGCCGCGCTGTATTCAGCGTATCAGCGGCTGATTGGCGAAGGCGTGAAAAACCTTTACTACATCCCCGGAGATCGCTTGCTGGGAGATGATTACGAAGCCACCGTGGACGGCACGCACCCAACCGACGTGGGCTTTCTCCGGATGGCGGAGGTAATCGAACCGGTGCTCCGCCACATCCTCAAGCAGCACTAAATTCTGGGACGGCGCAACCTCATTTTTCCCAAAACAACAAGGGCGTTTTCCCCATGGCGTCCTTGATAAAAAATTCCCGGCCCTGGGGGTCAAAACCGATGCCTTCCATGTTTTGTATGGCATCAAAGGTGTGTACACAGACGGCTTCAATGCGCCGAATGCCTTCCTTGGGCATCGCGGTGTCAGTCCTTGATGATCAGGTTTTCTTTCACGGGCAGGGGCGGAAACGCGTTGTGCGGCTCCGTTTGATACCAATACGCCACGGAGGCCAAATCATCCTGCAAGGGCAGGTAACGCCCCTCGCTTTGCCATCCCAGGCTCTGGATGGTCACGCGCAGGTCCTTTTTGAAGCGCACGGGATCATTGATATGCCAGCGGTATTCGCCGAACCGCCGCTGCGCGCCCTCGAAGGGCACGTGATAGAAACCCGTATAGGGGCTGCTGAAACTGTCATACGCGTCCTTGCCTTTTTTCTTGTGCTCGTTGTAGCCGTAGGAGCCGCAGAAATAGTCTTCCTCGCCCGTGCCGCAGATGGTGGGAAATTGTTCATCGCCGTCAATATAGAACTTGATTTCCCCCTCGCCCCACCAGCCCTCGCTGTTGGCCCCATGCGTCAGAT
Organism: uncultured Nitrospirales bacterium; assembly: GCA_964466925.1. Taxonomy (GTDB): domain Bacteria; phylum Hydrogenedentota; class Hydrogenedentia; order Hydrogenedentales; family CAILVY01; genus CAILVY01. Next base: position 4,785 of record CAYXPO010000253.1, on the reverse strand, counting down.
AGGTGCCGGCGTAATGCCCGCACCCCCGGATGCCATCCACGATGGTGTATACCTCTTTGGAGGGCAAAGGATTTACCCGGCGGAACTGGGCGTGGAAGTATGGGGCGTTATCCGGCACGGTCTCCAGCGAATAGTTGACTTGATAGTACACCGTCGCCGTCTTATCCCCTTGATTTTCCATGGTGATCCGGCATCCCTTCCTGAAGGGCATCTGCCAATAGGAATTGAAACCGCTTCGCGGATTGACGCAGACCGCCAGCGAGGTGATGCGCGGCTCCTTTCCCATCCCCCAGCCCGCCGCGAAGAAATCGCCCACCGGCGCCTGCACCGACGGTTCCGTCTCGCCGTCCCAATAAAAACGCAGTATCATGAGGCGGTAATCGCCCACCGGCGTCATCCAGATATGATTGATGACACCCGAGCCGTCAATTTGCGCCAAGGTAAACGACGTGCCCGGTTGGATATGAATATACGGATTCACCTTCCAGCCTTGGCCCAGTTCACGCGCTGCTTTGGCCGCCGTGCCCTGTTCCAGGGTGGCCATGCCGCCCTTGCCCTTTTCCCCGGTGAGATTCTCCGGACTGATGGACCGCGTTTCGGCGTCCTTGATTTGGCATAACGCGCCCATATCGGTGGTTTGCGCGGGCACAATGGGCATCCAACAGGCCAATGCAAGTAAGGACAGAATCAAGCAATGTTTTTTCATGGACGAAACGCTCCCTTGGTTTGGACCATTCCGATGGTCCTGTAACCATTCCTATTGCAACCGATGAATCGCTTTCACTTCTTTGACCACAGGGCCTTCAGGTAGCTTACGATGTCAACCGGCCGAAATTCAATCAACACCATTCCGGCAGAACATTTCATCTAACACAAAAGATGCGCGCGGAGTCCGGCGACAGGCCGATATCAAACCCTTTCGACAAGGTTTCGCCCGTAACAGTGGTTTCTTCGCCGCTGATCAGGTCCCGTACCGTATAGTCTTGTCCGGCGGTCAAGCCTCTTAGCTTTACGGAGGCGTGTGAATAAGGCGAGACTTCGGGGCGGTAAACGATGAAGCATCCTTCACCCGTGACGGGATTCAAAAACTGCCATCCATTCCAGGTTTGATCCTGTTTCGTTTGCTCAAACAGCGGATAATAATCTTCATTCAGCAAGGGGCGAATCTGTTTGTATGCCGCCACCACCCGCGCAATGCTCGCCTTTTCTTCGGAGGAGAGTTTTCGGAAATCAATGCCAAAGCCCAAGGTTCCGGCGGATAGGGCGGTCAATTCACCTTCCGAACCCCACCGGCAATAGTTGGTGTTCAAATGACTGCCCAGAAGGAATTGATTTGCACCTGTTTCATGAAAACGCATGAGCGGCTGGTCATAGGTGTCGTCGCTTTTCCAATAGGTGTGGCCATACTGGATCATGCGGAGATCGATGCGCCGTCCGCCGCCGGAACATTGCTCGATAAGCAGGTTCGGGAAGCGCCGCATGAGGTCTTCCAGCAACACATATAGCCCATTGATGTATCGAATCTGGGCCAATCCCCGGTTTTCCTCCGTTTCACCCTCCGTCCATCCGGGCAAGGGATCAATATTAAAATCAAAGCGAATCCAATCAACGCCGATTTCGGAAATGAAACCGCTCATCATCTCCAATACCAATGCGCGCGCTTCCGGCCTGCCCAAATCCAGCAGATTTTTTCCCAGCAGCCAGTCCGGGTGCTCTTTTTGCCATCGGGTACCGTTCGCCACGCGTTCCGGTTCAAACCACAACCCGAACTTCATGCCCAGTGCATGCACATAATCCGCCACCGGCTTGAGCCCCTGTGGAAATTTGCCTTGATGAATGGTCCAATTACCGACGCCTTCCGGGAAATCTCCGTCAAACCAACCCGAATCCAGACAAAAGTATTCGATGCCCAGCGGTGCGGCCTCGCTCGCCAGTTCTTTGAGCATGCCCTCATTCACGCGGTTATCAAACACAAACCAGGAATTGTAGGATACCGGCGCCACGAATTTTTCTCCGCCCAGCCGTGCCTGATAATGTTCCCGCAAGGTGCGCCGCATAAGGTTTGCCCCCTCCATACCATCTCCTTGGAAAGGTACGAATAACGCTGTGGGCAACGACACACGCTCGCCTGCGGGCAAGCGGAAATGCACGGGTTCCATGCCGGCCCGAAATATCGTCTCCCCATGATCCGCATCATAGCGCCCTTGGGCGCTCCATTGTCCGCTCCACCCCAAGGCAAGCCCCAATCCCCATCCTCCGGGAAGTCCCGTCAGATAATAGAAAGGAAGGTCGCCCTGACTGGAGCGCCCCCCGGCAACGGTCAATTCCTTGGTGCCCAGCGGTGTCTGGCACACTTCAAATCCTGTACGCTCCGGTTTGCCATCCAAGTGGCCCGTTAGGCCGCCGGTGCATGAATGCAGCGTTACCTGTGTGTTACGCGCCGGAAGACGAAGGTCAAGGCTGTGTACTCCGCTGATTATCGGAGAGGGTTGCGTGCCGCCATTGCGGAAAACCCACTGCAATTCCAGCGAGGGCGGCGTGATCCACACCCGGATATTCAATTGCGCCTCAAAACCCGTGCCAGGTTCGCTCCAGGTTCGCGAAAGATGCACGGAATCGCTATTTTGTTCCAATGGCCTATCCTGATGCGGCCACTGGGATAGAAATTCCCGCGCATCCTTCCCGTCATACGCGAACGAACACGGAAGCCGGTTAAATAGAGGAACCCGAAACCCTTGGCTGAGAGGCACATTGCCGCCATCCGCGGTCACGAGCGATGCTTCCGCCCAATCCGCTTGATCGCAGGTGATGCCATCGCCGGCATCGTTCAAAACAAGGTCAATCCGCTTCGCTCCCGCCAGCGGCACTTCCACCGCCACGGGCTCTTCCCCACCCCGGCATACCCCGGAACGATAACGCTCCACTCCATCCACTTCGACAATAAACACGGCACTGCCCCGCGTGCCTTGCGTGTCATTATTGTTATCAATGCCCACTTTCGCTTTAAACACCGTGAAAGGCTGAATCAACGCCAGCGTGATGCGCCCGTTGGCATGCGCGCCAACGCCATGAGTGAAATCTGTCCGCCCGATACGCAAGGGAGTGAGGGTATGACAACAGGCGTTCGGCGTGGGCTGCGCATAGTCCTGCGCGGCCACCACTACTCGAAAAGCTGTCTCAGACGGTTTTTCAGGCAACGCAGCACCCACCTCAAATCCCGCATCGCGCAACATTCCGCCGATTTCCGCTAATGCCGCAGGGGAATCTCCTCCCGCCATGCCCAATGCCGCAATTATAAACGTCAATGCCATGCACATGACTTTTGTATCTCCAATGGTTGTTCCGGCGCAATTATGGACTTATTCTGTCCTGGAGTGCATTTCAGACGCGGGAACGTCTTTTGTGTATTCCGGATAGTGCTTGGCAAAACACTCCGGGCAGATGCCATGGCTGAATTTGGCCTCGGAATTCCGGCTGATATAGGCATCCACCTGGTCCCAGTACCCTTTGTCGTCCCGCACTTTCTTGCAGAAACTGCAAATGGGGAGAATCCCTTCCAACTGCCGTACCGTGGCCAAGGTATCCTGAAGCTCCTTGATTAAATGTTCACGTTCCGCTTCGATACGTTTGCGTTCGGTAATCTCGATTTTCAGGGTGTCGTTGGCCTTGGTCATTCCATGCACCATAAGGGTAACCACCAGGATAAACACAATGACGGCCACTTCAAGCAGGGTTAACCAGTTGCGGCGCTCTTCAATGCGGCTTTGCACATCCTCGTCGGAAAACCCCACCATCACCGCAAGCGGATACTCTCCGGTTATCTTGTACCGGAAGATGCGGGCGATTTGATCCATGGGGCTCGTGCATTCAAAGCTTCCGGCATCCGCGTGTTTTACGGCGTCAAACAGAGGCAATTCAACCGGAACATCCCACTGGTTGTCCGTGAGTTCCGGAATCCGCGCCCGTACCTTCCGGTCATGCAACCCCACCAGGGCGAAGACATTTTGCGGGCCGATTTTCAGTTCATCGTGATAGCGGGTGAAGGAATGCGGCACCACCGTGGCGAACACCACTCCCGCGAAGGAACCGTCAGGATGGCTTATCCGGCGGGTAATGCGGAAATTCTGCCGCCCGGTCACGCGCCCCTTTGCCACCGCGGACACGAAGGGCGTGTCGCCGGGAACCGTTTGATGAAACAGAAAGTAATCGCGGTCCAACACATTTTGGGATTTCGCGTTTTCATCCGAGGGGATGAGAAATGCCCCGGAGGCGTTAACAAGAAAAACCTTTTCAATGATGGACGTATCGAAATGCAGCCCCTGGATAAACTGTTCGGTTTCAGCCACCGATCCGGTGCGGAGATACGTCATCCGCACGCTTTGAATCAGCATATCCACCTGGTTCACGGTTTGAATCGTATGTTGCGCGAAGGCCTCCGCCGCTATCCGGGCCTCCCGCAGCGCCTGCTCCTTTTCCCGCAGGTACATCCGCTTCGTCAGGTAGGCCCCCTCCCAAACAATGCAAAGAACAATCAAGCAGGCAGCACTGTGCAGCAGCAGAATCCTCTTGTTCAAAATCGTTTTCACCGCCTTCCGGCCATCACCCGGAGTCTTGCTCATAGGATTACACTCCCATGTTGCCGTTCCGCTCCACAAAGACGCGAACGCAGGCGGAACACATAAACACCCAATGCGGTTTCATTCCCATGCCCTGGTTTCCGCCTTCCACTTCCCCAGGAAGAAAAGGGCGGTGTCCCATTGTTCTTTTGCCGCGCAAATTCCCGGC
>CAYXPO010000252.1:0-7081 GCA_964466925.1 uncultured Nitrospirales bacterium | reverse complement strand
AACCAGGGAATGACGCTGATAGAACTGATGTTCGCCGCGGGCATTATTGCCATGGCGCTGTCCATGTTGTTCGGGTCGCTGATAAGTCTCTCGCTGATGGGCCAAGTGAACAAGAGCCGCATGGACGCCATTGCGTCGCTGAATAATGTCATGGAACAGGTAAACACGCTTCCCTATGAGGGCCTGTTGACATTTGTGCCGGCATCTGATCCCTACGGCCCGGGGGTGTCGCGGCAGGTCACGATTCAGTTTGTTGTCCCGCAAGCCAGCGGGGCGCCCCTGCTGGTGCCGCTCCCGCTTCCCGCGAATTACGCGAATCCGATCCCCAATCCCGTGGAGGTGCGGGTGACGCTTTCCTGGCAGGAACAAAACGGCTATGTGTTTCAAATCATGGCTTCCACGATGAAAGGGCGGTAAGCATGCGCACGCAAGGCATGACAATGCTGGAAGTAATGTTCGCCACGGCGATCTTCACCGTGATCATGGGCGCGGTCTTCGCCCTGATGCTGGGATTCAATGACACCACGGAAATCCGGAATATCCAGGCCACGTCGTATGACGAAGCCCGCCGCGCCTTGTCCGCCATGATTCCCGATATCCGGCAGGCGGTGCGTTCCTCCATCAATTGGAATCAATTGCCGGGCGCCACCCTGACCTACCGGGTGCCCGTGGACGCGGATGGCAATGGTTTTGCCGTGAACACCAACAACCGGTTGGAAACCAGCCAGCCCCGCACCATCAGCCGGGACACCAATGACTTTAATCAGGATGGCCGGACGGCCAACCAGCTTATTGCCAGCAGCGGCGGGGTGACGCGCGTGCTGGCGAATGAGCTATCGCCGGATTCCGAACAGCCGGACGCCAACGGCGTATTCGGGCCCGCCCAAGATGTTAACCAGAATGGCCGCATGGACCGCGGTCTATGGTTCGAGCCCTTTGGCCAGGGTTTGCGTATCACGATTCAAACGCAGGGAAAAACGCGCGAAAACCAGATTATCCGGTCCACGTTCCAGGAAATCGTAATACCGAGGAATTAGCCTATGAAACACATCACATGGCGCCGCACTCAAGGCATGGCCTTGCTTCTGTCGCTTTTCTTTGTGACGATTGCCATTTTGCTTCTCACGGGCCTGTCCATGCGCCTCATCAATCAGGACCGCCAAGTGGAGCACTATGTCGTGCACGAGGAGTGCTTCAATGGACTGGAAGCCGCCTTTGCCCGGTGCAAAGCGGAGATTGAAAGTGGCGAAGATGGAAAGGTGGGATTGGATGGCTATTTGATCATTCCCGGGGTTTTCCCCGATTTTGGCGATCCAGGGGTAACCCCGATGGCCATGGCAAGTTGCCCGCAGCTCCAATTCTTCGGGTTTGGCCATAGCTGGGCCGCCGATGGGGTGGACAATAACGGCAACGGGCAGATTGACGAGGGCGGGGAACGTTCGATGTTTTCATTTTACGCCGCCGCGCGTTATGGCGGCAACACCCGCCGGATGGAGGCCATTCTGGCCGGTAAAGATGTAAATGTATGGCGGAACGCCATTTTTGCCGGCGGCGGACAGGTCGGAGGCGTGATCAAGGGCAATGTCAGCATTCACGGCTCCGTGCACATTCTCGGCAATAATTTGCCCTCCGGAGGCCAGGCCCTGGCGGCGCTGGACATGAGCGGCACCAGCCTCATTCACAACAATTACGCGGGTATTCCGGCGGACCTGCAGGCGCGCGTGCCTGCCTTGTCCACCATTGATTGGAATGGCGAAACCGTGAATTATCTGGAAGCAAATCTGCGGGTCAAGCATGGGCTGGTCGGCTTGTCCGGGAATTCCGAAGTGGGGGAACCCGACTTTTTTGGCAACAGCATCAAGGAAACCATGGACGGGACCTATGTAAACGATGGGTGGACGGGCAACGCGGTCGTGCCCGATGGCGGGCGCGGCGACCCGAAGAGCGTATGGAGTGACAACGGCTGGGACGAGTTGTACGACTTGGGCGACAAAGTGCCCTTCCCCATACTGACGGATGCCTGGCGCTCTCCGCTTACCGGCGCCAAAGTATGGAATGCCGTCACCAATAACTGGTACACCCATCAGGATTATTTTGATCAGGTATTGGTGGCGGACCCCTTTGTCAAGACGGATGGCATATATACCGGCGATATTGACATTTACACGCAGGGCAGCAAGTTCTATTGGAACGCAACGAAAAACATCAAGTTGGTCGGGTCATTGCCCGCCACGCCGCCCGCCGCCACGGATGATTATATCCTTTTCAATCCTGATGCCACCGGCGGGCCGGTGCTGCAAATCAATGGGCAAATTACCATTAACGGCAATCTAACCATTCGCGGGAAATCGAACTCGAAGATAGTAAATTATAGCGGACGTGCGGCGCTTCTGGTACATGGAAATGTGCAACTGGATTGTGATTTGCTCTCCTGCAATAACGGTAATCCGGCAAACAAGGCGAACAGTTTTCCGGTGAATAACATTATCGGAATCATGGCTCAGAACAATATGGTGGTGGGTTCGACCTCGCAGCTCTCACTAATGGGGGCCTTTTACGCCCAAAACATGATTTCCTGTTCCAAACAGACCAACGTCATGGGCACCTTTGTTTCGAGTTATTTCGACATGGGCACCAACGTGCCCTCAATTTTCCAAGTGCCCCAACTGGCGGACAATCTGCCGTTGGGCATGATTGGCAATTACCCGATTATGGCCCTGGCGCAGATTTCATGGCGCGAATTGGGTGTCACATTGTAATGCCGTGGAATGGATGCGGCGCGGACGGGTGACCCTGCGGCAACCCTGCGCCGAGGATAAGGAGTTGACAGGATTATGCGTATCACGCCCCGTAATCTGTTCATCGGGTGCTCGGCCTGTGTGCTGATCATCGGATTCATCCTGATCACCCGGAATGCGGGAAAAGCGGAGCAGGAGGACACCGGGGCGGCCCAGCCCCGCTCCGGCATCCGCCAAATCAACATGAATCCGGCGGATCTCAAGCAAACGCCTGCCCCCGCGCCGCTGACGGCGCAGGACGAGGCCAAGGCCAAAATTGCGGAATATCAACAGCAGATAGAAGCGGCCCCCACGGCGGAAAATGCACCGGCCCTCCTTTTCGCCGCAGGGAACCTCTATCTTCAGAAAATCATGGACTATGAAGAAGCCGCCCATTGCTTTGAAGCGCTTATCGAGAAATATCCCGACGCCCCGAACACGCGCGAGGCCTATGTGCAATTGAGCACCTGCTACGAACTCCTCAATGATCAGGAGAAGTTGAACCGGCTTCACAACGACATGATGAAAAAATTCCCCCCGGACTCCCAGGAATATCTATACGCCCAGTCCAAGCTGGGCGCCTGACCAAACAAGGTTTCCGAGGCTGCGCGATACCGTCCGGCAAGCCCGAGAAACATCAGAAAGGTCTTGCCGAACACCATTCGAGCACCGAGTCACCGCGTGCTCTCCCCGCAGGGGAGGAATTTGATGGTGTAGTGGGCCTTTATCGTCTGTTGCTGACAGACCCTCCCCGAAGGGGAGAAATTTGAAGCCATGGGTCGAGTCCCCGAGCCCCATGGAAACGGTACCCCTTTCCATAGATCAACGACCCCGACAGGGGTCGAACCATCTTCTTAAATAGAACCATACGGCGGCTGAAAAATCATTTTATGTATTGGGCAACGGTGAAAAATCCCGGCCAAACGCCTGTTTGGCGTTAATCCTGCCCGCAGGGTATACTGAGAAAAACTGGATAGGACGGGATCATGTCTCTAGGCACACGGATTGGAGTGTATTTGCTGGTGGCGGTGGCCTGCTATAGTGTGTTGGACTATCTGATTCAGCGATGGGTTATTTTGCCCAGTTTCGCGCAACTGGAGCGCCATGAGGTGACGGAAAACCTGGACCGGTGTACGTCCGCGCTCCAACGCGAACTCAAGCATCTCGACATCTTCTGCCGGGATTGGTCGGCGTGGGACGACACCTACGACTTCATTGATTCCGGCAATCCCGCGTTCATCAAGGCGAACCTCCTGGACCTCACGTTCACCGACAACCGCCTGAACCTTATTTTTTTCGTGAACACCCAAGGCAAGGTTGTTTGGGGGGCGTACTTTGATCTGGAACAGAAAAAAAAGGCCGAATTGGACAAATTCCCAACAACCGCGTGGGCGTTGACCAATCCCCTGTTGCAGCACAAAAAAGAGGACAGCACGCTGTCCGGCATTGTACTGACACAGGCGGGCGCGATGATGGTGGTTTCCCGGCCTATTGTCAATACGCTGAACCAGGGCCCCATCCGGGGTACGCTCATCATGGGGCGGCTGCTGGATGCGGACCTGATTGCCTCCATCGGGGAACAGACAAAAACAGACGTGGAAATCACGCCCATTGTGGAGAATTGGCTGACCCCGGACCAGCTTGCCCATGTCGGACTCCTTTCGCCGCTTCATCCGTATCATTATCAGGAAACTGGAATGAACTCCCTGCATGCCTGCCGCACCTATGCCGGGATGGATGGAAAGCCGGTGCTGTGGATACAGGCCCGCATGGACCGCTACATCATGGCCCAAGGCCGGGACACCGTCTGGATGGCGCGCTTGTCCATGGCCGCCACCGGGTTGCTTGTATTCCTGGTGGTTTTGTTCTCCATCCGGTACACCATAACACAACCTTTGTCCCTGCTTACGGACCATGTGACGCGGGTCAACAAGGAGGAGGATTTGGCTTCCCTGGATTTGCCGGTGCGGCGGGACGAAATCGGATGGCTCACCCGTGAATTCAATCATATGGTGCGCCGCATCCAAAATGACAATCAGGTGCGGCGGCAGGCGGAAGAGGCGTTGCGCGAACAGGAACTGTGGATTCACACCGTACTGGACACCGCTCCCGACGGCATTATCACAGTGAATGAGGATGGCGGAATTGAAACGGTCAACCCGGCCTGTGAGCGCCTTTTTGGGTATTCCCAACCGGAAATGATTGGAAATCCCCTGCACCGGTTTATCCCCGCCCGCCTGGCCATGAACTCTGCCGGTGCGGCGTCCCCCCCCCCTGTGGTGGAAACCACAGGACGGCGGAAGGACGGCAGCCTGTTTCCCCTGTTGTGGACCCAGAGCGAGGCGAACATCCGCGGACGCCGGGTATTTATCGGGGTGGTGCGCGACATTACCGAGTTCAAGGCCATGCATGACAAGGTGCAACGGGCGGAACATTTGGCCGCGCTCGGAGAAATGGGCACTTCCGTGGCGCATGAAGTCCGAAATCCCCTGGCCGGCATCAGCGGCGCCGCCCAAGTGCTCCGGGAAACCCTGCCCGCCGAAGACCCCCGGCGCGACGTGATTCAAGACATTTTGAACGAGGTGGCGCGGGTCGAAGTGATTGTGCGGCGCCTGCTTATGCTGGCCAAGTCCTGGGTTCCGGTGAAGCAGCCTATGAATGTATGCCTGCTCGCAGCGCGGATAGCGCGCGAGGCCCGCGACCGTGCCCCGTGGGCGGACATCGAGTTCGTTTTTGAGGGATGCGATACCTTGGTGGTTTCCGCGGATGCCGCCCTCCTCGAACAAATCTTCTGGAACCTTCTCCAGAATGCCGCCGATGCCCTCGCAAACGTGGCCGCCCCCAAACGGATCACGTGGTCGTTTGAGGGCCATCCCGGCGGGGCGCGGATTGTGCTAAAGGACAATGGATGCGGCATGACGCCGGATGTCGCCGAAAAACTGTTCAATCCGTTCTTCACCACCAAAACCTATGGAACCGGCTTGGGCATGCCGATCTGCCAACGCATCGTCGAGGCCCATGGCGGAAAAATTTCCGTGGCAAGCCTTCCCGGCGAGGGCACGGAAATCATTATCGAACTGCCCCAAGGAGACCTTGCATGACGCCCCGCATTCTTATCGTGGACGATGAAAAACTCATTCGCTGGTCGCTGGGCGAGTGCTTCCGCAAGGAAGGCTTTCTCGTCGAACTCGCCGGCGACGGCGCCACGGCCGCCGCCATTCTGGAGAAGCATGACGTTGACCTTGCCCTCCTCGATCTGCGGCTTCCGGACACGGATGGCATTCAACTGTTGAAAAAAGCCCATGACGAAATGCCCGGGCTGCCCGTGATTATCATCACCGCCTTTTCCAGCATTGACAGCGCCGTCAAGGCCATGAAATGCGGCGCGGTGGACTACATTACCAAGCCCTTCAACATGGATGAACTCCTGATTGCCGTCAAACGCGCCCTGGATACCGCCGCCCTCCAGCAACGCCTCTCCTCGCAGATTATCGAGCAGAAATCCCGTTTTGGACTGGACCATGTCATCGGGGACAGCCCCAAAATGGCGGATATCCGCCGCTTGGTGCGGCGCATCGCGCGCAGCGAGACCACCTCCATCCTCCTCCTGGGCGAAAGCGGCACGGGAAAAGACATGCTTGCCCGCGCCATCCATTACGAATCGTCCCGGGCCGACAAGCCTTTCATGAACATCACCAGCACGGCCTTGCCGGAAACCCTCCTGGAATCCCAAATCTTCGGCCATGAAAAAGGCGCCTTCACGGACGCCCGCGAACTGAAAAAGGGGCTGTTTGAGTTCGCCGACGGCGGTTCGGTCTATCTTGATGAGATCGGCGACATGCAGCACGCCTTGCAGGCCAAATTGCTGCGGGTCATCGAGGACAAATCCTTCAAACGGGTGGGCGGCACGGAAGACATCAAGGTGGACGTGCGGGTCATTGCCGCCACCAACCGGGACATTCATGAAGCCATGAAGACCGGGCAGTTCCGGGAGGACCTCTACTATCGCCTGAGCGCCGTCCCCATCGTCATGCCGCCCCTGCGCGAACGCAAGGAGGATATTCCCGCCCTCGCCAACCATTTCGTTACCTTATATAACACGGAATTTCACCGGACCATCGCCCCCCTGACGCCGCCTGTCCTCGACAAGCTTTCCGCCTATGATTGGCCCGGTAATATCCGCGAATTGCGCAATGTCATCGAACGCGCCGCACTGCTGGCCAAAGAGGACACCTTGTCGGTTCATGACATTGTGCTTGGGAGCGCAATTCTGGGCAAGTCGCCCCAGGTTTCCTCCCTGATGG
>CAYXPO010000251.1:0-7088 GCA_964466925.1 uncultured Nitrospirales bacterium | reverse complement strand
GCAATCATGCAGGCGGCCACCAGCCCATAGGCCTGCACCATATTCATAAAGCGCCGTCCGCTTCCATGGCGTCCCTGCCGGCGCTCTTCCCGCGCGCAGGATTCCAGCCCCTGAATCAACGGCGCATTCGTCTTCACAATCGCCGTGAGTTGGTCCAGCACATACAACAGGTCCCGCCGCCACCGGGAGGACACAATGTAGAACGGCCCTTTCCATTTTTTCCCGGACATGCGGTAAGAAAGCCCCGGCGTATACGGAACCGTGTTGGCGCGTTGGCGGCGCCGGTGGACATGCCTTGTAAACACGCGGACAAACCAAAGGTCGAGCCAATCCCTGTCCTCCGGTTCAGAACCCTTCTTTCTCCTCAAAAGGGCGCTCAAATCGAAATAGAGAAGTTTTTTCCAGTTCATCGGCCGAACACCACGTCGCCCAGGCTGAAAATGGGCAGGTATAACGAAATCACAATGCTGGCAATAATGAAACCCAGCATCACAATCAAAATCGGCGACACCAGGGAACCGAGCATCCGGTCCCGCAGCGTCACTTCCCGCTCATAAATGGCCGCCAAGTTTTCCAACGCGCTCTCCGCGTCCCCCCGGTCCTCGCTGGTGGCCAGCAGCCAGCAGAAATTATGGCCGAAAAACCCCGTGCTCGAAAGCGCGTCGGAAATGCGTTCCCCGCCCGCCACCTGAAGATTCGCGTCATCCACCACCCGTTGCAGCAAAGGGCTTCCCGAACTGGCCGCCGCCAGTTCCAGGCTTTCCAGCACCGGCACCCGCGAGGCCAATAACATGCTCAGCGACCGGCTGAACCGCGACACCGCAAGCTGATAATGCAATGCGCCGAATACCGGCGTATGCAACCGTATCCAATCCAGCCAGACCGTTCCGGTTTCATGCTGGTGAAGGAGATACAGCAATACGCGCCCCACAATTAAGAAAATGCCAATGCCCCCCAAAATCAGCCACCAATGAAATTGCACGACAAATCCCATCTTAATCCAGAAGCGCGTGGGTGCGGGCAACTGCCCGCCAAAATCCTGGAAGATTTCCGCGAATACCGGCACCACCTTGATCAGCAAAAAACACATCACAAACGCCCCCAGCACCAGCACGGTCACCGGATACACCAGCGCCCCCTGCAGCACATGCTTCAGCCCCACCATCCGCGAGGTATATTGACAGAGCAGTTGCAGCACCCCCGCCAGATTGCCCGTCTTCTCCCCCGCGCGAATCACGCTGGGGAAAATCTTCGGGAAGTTTTCATGTTGATTGTTGATGGCGTCTTCCAGGGAGATTCCCCGCTCGAGATCCCGTTGGAGACGGTCCAGCACCGGTTTCAACCGGGCACTGCGCAGGTCCGCCGCCATCGCCTTCAAGGCCGGCGCCAAGGGAAGTTCGCTGCGTGTGATGGCCGTCAACTGCTCCGCAAACAAGGCCAACTCGTCCCACGTCAACCGGTGCGACACCTGCATGAAGCCCCGCGTTTTATGCAGTTCCTCGACCGCATTCACGGTCAGCCCCCGCTCCTGCAACACCCGCGTAACCCGGTGGGCCGACGCTTCTTCCATCGTTCCGTCCACCGCCTTGCCCTGATCATCCACTGCCCGGTATTTATACTGTGCCATTGCTTCGCCCTCGTTCCTAGGTATCCAAGAAATGGCCGAAACAGGAAAAACCGATCACACACCCCCTTTCATCCACTTATTCGTTGGCGAATCCCAGTCTTTTGGGGCGGAACACCCGGTATATTTCCCCTGGAGAACCGTTTGCCGATTCCCGGTTTCCGCCTCTTTTTGCAGAATAAAGGACGTCTTTGGTGTGTTACAATGAGCAGTGTTTCCCGGGGCGTGTTTGCAACGGGGCGCATAACGGGATTCCCGCCATGATTTAAGGAATGATGAAATTGAAGAAACCGGTGATTGAACTGCGCCTTAAGGCCGGGCCGCCCCCGCGCTATTCCCGCGAATTGGAGAAAGGAACGTCATGAACCTCCCCCGCCGCTGGTATTTCCGCTACGGCCTCGCCGCGGGCGCGGTGTCCGCCGCGGTGGCGTTGCGCCTGGCGCTGATTCCCCTCATCGGAACCGGCACGCTCTATATAACCGCGTATCCGGCCATGATGATCGTGACATTGACTCTCGGTCTTGGGCCGGGGCTGGCGAGCACATTGCTGGGCATTGTTTTGATTGAATATTTCTTCATCGAATCCGCTCCGCACGCCCTCTTCTCGTTTTCACTGGCGGTACGCGCCGCGATTCTCGTGATCACCACCGTCTATGTCGGATGGATAGGCGGACGGTTGCACGCGACACACAGGCGGGCCAGTGCGGAAGCGGCGGCGGCGCGCAACGCGTTGAACCGGTATCTTTCTTTTCTTGAGGTCACGGGCCAAGTGGGGTGGACGACCAACGCGGCGGGAGAGGTTGCCGAAGACATGCCCGCGTGGCGGAAATTCACGGGCCAGACCCTGGACGAGATTCGAGGGTGGGGATGGTCCGAGGCGCTTCATCCGGAGGACCGGGAACGCACTTTCCGGGTGTGGCGGCAGGCGGTTCAGGCGAAAACGAACTATGAGATCGAGTACCGGTTGCGCAACCATGAGGGCGTGTACCGGGATATGCTGGCCCGCGGCGTCCCGGTGTTTAATGACGATGGAAGCCTTCGGGAATGGGTGGGCACGTGCATTGACATCACCGAGCGCAAGCAGGCGGAAGAAGCCCTGCGCCAAAACCGTGAATGGTTGCGCGTCACCCTCAGCAGTATCGGCGACGCCGTCATTGCCGGTGACACGGAAGCCCGTATTACCTTCCTGAATCCCGTGGCAGCTGCGCTCACGGGATGGAGCGAGGAAGAAGCCCTGGGACAACCCATCCCGCAGGTTTTCAACATTATCAACGAACTCACGCGCGAGCCCGCGGACCGTCCTTGCATGCGCGCGCTGAAGGAAAAGCGCATCGTAACCCTTGCGAATCACACCGCCTTGATCACCAAGGAGGGACGTGAAATTCCCATCGAGGACAGCGCCGCCCCGATTTTCGACGCCGCCGGAAACGTGGCGGGCATCGTTCTCGTGTTTCACGATGTCACGGAGAAACGGCACGCGCAGGACGTCCTCCGTCAGGCCCATGACGAATTGGAGGTCCGGGTCCGGGCGCGCACGTCCGAATTGCGGCAAAGCATGGCTATGATCCAGGCGGAGCGCAAGCGGTTCCGGGACGTGCTCGATCAACTGCCCGCCTATTTGGTGCTGTTGTCGGAGGACTATCGTGTGACGTTCGCCAACCGCTTCTTCGAGGAACGCTTCGGCAAGGCCAATGGGCAATGCTGCTACGCGTATCTCTTTGAGCGCACCGGGCCTTTCGAGAATTGCGAATCGTATACCCCCATGACAACCAGGGCGCCCCACCGATGGGAATGGACGGGCCCTGATGGCCTCAACTACGACATTTACGACTTCCCGTTCACCGACGTGGACGGAGCGAACTTGATCATGGAAGTGGGCCTGGATATCACGGAATGCAAGCGCGCCGAAAACGCCTTGCGCGTCAGCGAGGCCCGGTTGGCGGAGGCGCAGCGCATCGCCCATCTCGGCGGCTGGGATTGGAATGTGGCCTCGGATGAATTGAGCTGGTCGGATGAAATGTTCCGTATTTTCGGGTTTGCCCCGCAGTCTTTCGCCGCGAACTATGCGGGATTTTTGGCGTGCGTGCACCCGGAAGACCGGGCGCGGGTCAATGACCGCGTGAAGCGGGCGCTGGACGGGGCGGAACCCTACAATTTAGATTACCGAATCGTGCTTCCCGGCGATCAGGTGCGCATTTTACACGCGCAGGGCGAGGTCTTGTTTGATGAGGCGCACCGCCCCCTCCGCATGCTTGGAACGGTTCTGGACATTACGGAGCATGTGCGCGCGGAGGAGGAGGCGAAGATGCGGCAACAGCAACTGATTCAAGCGGACAAGATGGTTTCGCTCGGCATATTGGTGGCGGGCGTGGCGCACGAGATCAACAACCCCAATCACGCCATCATGTCGAATGTCGCCGCGCTGGCGGACGTTTGGGAAAGCGCGCGGCCGATCCTGGATCAGTTTTATAAAGAATTTGGCGACTTTGTATTGGGAGGATATGACTATTCGGAGAGCCGGGAAAAGTTGCCGGAAATGTTCGCCAACGCCCTGGCGAGTTCCAAGCGCATCGAGTCCATTGTCACCGAATTGCGGGATTTTGCCCGGTACAGCCCCAGGGAAAAGATGACCGACGTGGATGTAAACGCGGTGATCCGGTCCGCCATGACGCTGGTCGCCAACATGGTGCAGAAAGCCACGGACCGGGTATATGTCGTGTATGGAACCCATATGCCGCCGGTGTTCGGCAATTATCAACGCATCGAGCAGGTGGTGATCAATCTCCTTCAGAATGCCTGCCGTGCGCTGCCGGGCCGGGACAAAGGCATCTTTGTGACAACGTCTCATTTGGCGGAGTCGAACCAGGTGCTGATCGAGGTCCGGGATGAAGGCGTGGGAATTGCGGAAGAAGACCTGAAGCATCTGGGCGATCCGTTCTTTACGAAGTACCGCGCGGCGGGAGGAATGGGACTTGGGCTTTGGGTTTCGTTTAATATTGTCCATGAGCATGGCGGAACATTGACCTTTTCGTCAAATGACGGTGAGGGCACGCGGGCCGTGCTGGCGTTTCCAGCACACGAACAAGCCCAAGTGGGTTGAATCAGAATACAGCGAGGTGGAACCATGGCGCCTGTCCGTTCGCCGGAGTGGCCGGTGTTGATTGTGGATGATGAGGAACATGCCCTGCAAAGCACGGAACGCGTGCTGGTGTCGGCCGGCATCAACCATATCCTGATGTGCCAGGAGCCGGGAAAAGTAAACGATCTCCTTTCCCGCCAGGAGTTTTCGGTAATCCTGCTCGACCTCTCCATGCCGCATATCACGGGGGAAGAACTGCTTCCAACGATTCTTGCCGCGTATCCGGAGGTTCCCGTGATTGTCGTGACGGGCGCCAATGAAGTGGAGACCGCCGTCCGGTGCATGCAGTCCGGGGCGTTCGATTACATGGTGAAGCCCGTGGAAAAAAACCGCATGTTGTCCGGAGTGCGCCGCGCCATCGAACTCCGGGAACTGCGCCGGGAAAATGAACTGTTGACCGAGCGCATGCTCTCGGGCGTGGTAAAGTCGCCGGAAGCGTTTTCGGCCATTATCACCAATAATGGCGCCATGCACGCCATTTTCCGCTATTGTGAAAGCATTGCCCAGAGCCTGTGGCCCGTGCTGATTACCGGCGAGACCGGCGTGGGGAAAGAATTGCTGGCGCAAGCCATCCATACACTGAGCGGGCGAAACGGCCCGTTTGTCGCGGTAAATGCCGCCGGGCTGGATGACATGGTGTTTTCCGATACACTGTTTGGCCATGTGCGGGGGGCGTATACGGGGGCGGACCAACCCCGGAAAGGGTTGATTGAGCAGGCCGCCGCCGGGACGCTGTTTTTGGACGAAATCGGGGATCTCCCGCAGGCGTCGCAGGTGAAACTGCTCCGGGTGCTTCAAGAACGGGAGTACTATCCGCTCGGCTCGGATGTGGCGAAACGAACGGATGCCCGCGTCATTGTCGCGACCAATCAGGACCTCGGCGCGCTGCAAGCCTCGGGCCAGTTCCGAAAAGACTTGTTTCACCGGTTGAAAACCCATCATGTACATATTCCGCCCTTGCGCCAGCGCCTGGACGACCTCCCGGTCCTGCTGGAGTATTTTTTGGAAAAGGCCGCCAAGTCCTTGCACAAAAAAACGCCTTCCCCCCCCAAGGAATTGTATGCGCTTTTAGCCACCCATGCGTTTCCGGGAAATGTGCGCGAACTGGAGGCCATGGTGTCGGACGCGGTCGCCAATCATGAATCGCGCATGTTGTCCATGGCGGTGTTCGAGGCCCGCATCCTGCCGGGCCGTCCGGGGGAATCCACCCCCCCGGCGGCAGGGACGGGGGAGACAAGCCCCCTGGCCTTTTTTGACCGCCTGCCCACCCTCAAGGAAAGCGCCTCCTTATTGATGGCGGAGGCCCTCCGGCGGGCGGAAGGGAATCAGACGATTGCGGCGCGGCTTTTGGGGATTTCGCGCACGGCGCTGAATAAGCGGATAAATCAGAAAACAGACTGACCCGGCAAACCGGTGTGAATTTCCGCACACCTGTGCTTAAAGAAACACCCCTCCATTCCGCTTTATTTCCGGGCATTTCCATTTCTTTCCATAAACGGCTGTTACCAAGGGCACACCTGTTTGGCGCCCGCTCCGCCCTCTTTACCCGCCACAAGGCGTTGCCTCTCGCGGGTTTCCAGACTTTTTGCCTGGTTGGCACGGGGGTTGCTCTCTCCACGGGAAGCTGTGTTATACGCCAAGGAGATGAAGCCAATGACCGCGGCCGCCGAAGAGTGTTCCACCCTCTATTTCACCATCGCCTCCGACATGGCGCTGATTCACCCCGCCATACGGCGGGCCGAAGCCTTTATTCAATCGTGCGGCGTGGACGATCAATCCCGAATTCCCGTGGTGTTGCGCGAATTGCTGGCCAATGCCATTGTCCATGGGAACCAGAATCTTCAACACCGGATGGTCGCCTGCCGGATTGACCATATCCATAAGGGGGAATTTCGCATTGCCGTGGAAGATGAAGGGAATGGTTTTGATTATACCTGCCTTGACACTTCGCTGCCGGAAGATCTCCGGAACATCAAACGGAGGGGGTATGTGTTGCTGGCAAGTCTCTGTCAACGGCTGGAATTTAATGATCGCGGCAACCGTGTGACGGTCCACCTCCAATTGCCGGCATCATGCTGGGTGGGAAAACAGGAAACGGGAGAAAGCGCCATGAAACTCACGGGAAACAGCAGCTTATTGAACGGTCCTGCGGCAAATGAACTGGAGCGGATACTGCTCTCATACGCGGAGTTGTGTTATTCCGTATCCCTTGCCTTGACCCATAATCCGGGCAACGCGCGGGAACTTTCCGAAAATGTGCTGACATGGGCCTGGCATCGCTATCGCCATGATGTGGATAAAGCGGTTACCAAACAGATGTTGTTG
>CAYXPO010000250.1:0-7091 GCA_964466925.1 uncultured Nitrospirales bacterium | reverse complement strand
CGCCTTGGGCTTGGTGAGCACCTCCATCAAGAGCGCGAGAGAGGCGTCGAAATTGGCATCCAGCCCGCGCAGGGTGATGGTGGTTTCATTATCCCCCGCGCCCAGGCCGAAATCCGTGCCCAGTTTGTACCACTCCTTTTTCAATTCTTCCGGGGAAAAGCGTTCCGTGCCGGACTTGTCAAGCAGTTGCACCGCCGTGCCAATCGTGTTGTCCTGATGCGACCCGAAATCCACCGAAATCGCGAACGTAAAGACGTCATTGACGGGATTGGCCTTGTAATAGAGGTCCACCCCGCGGGGGTCCTGGACCACTTTGAAATCCTTGGCCGGGTCCACGAATACCGGTTCCATCGGGGCGGCGGGCATCGCCAGAATCTTGGCGCCAAACGCGGACTGCCGCGTGGGATCTATTTCCACCGGGGTAATCGGCGGCTTCTCCACGTGCACCACCTCGTGCTGCTTGTCCCGCCGGTACCCTGCCACATAATTCCCTTTGAAGTACTTGTTCGCCACGCGCACGAGGTCCTTTTTCGTGATTTTTTCCATCCGCGCGATCTGGCCCAGGGCGTGCTCCCACGGCTCATGGCGCAGCCACGCCTGGGTCATCATCCCCGCACGCGCATCATCCGACTCCAAGGCCGCCTTTTTGTTCTTCTTGTATTCATTCAGGATCGCGGTCAGTATCCAGTCCTCGAATTCCCCCTTCTTCACCAATTCAACCTGCGCCAAGAGAAGTTGTTCGGCCTCCTCCAGGCGTTGACCCTTCTTGGGGACGGCAAACAGGCACTCCGCACCGTAATCATTGAACTGCATGGGCTGCGCACCGGCCTGCCGCACCTTTTGCGCCTGCACCAGATTGAGATCAATCAGGCCCGCCGTGGAATTGGAGAGAATCATGTCCAGCAATTCCAGCGCCTCCGCATCCTTGTGGCCCGACTTCACCGTGCGGAACGCCAGCAGGACAAATTCCTCGCCTTCGTAATTCACCTCGACGAATTCGCGGCCCTTGATCGGCTTTTCCTTCCAGTGGCCCTGTTTGGGAACCTTCTTGGCCGGAAGCACGGAAAAATAGTCATCAATCGTTTGGATGGTTTCCTCAACATTCACATCCCCGGATATCATAATCGCCATGTTGCCCGGCACGTACCAGGCATCAAAAAAATCCCGAATATTGCGGATGGACGGGCGCTTCAGGTCTTCCACCTTGCCCAGGGTCGGCCATTGCCCATACGGATGCTTCTTGAACAGGACCTTGCCCACCGCCTCGAATATGAGCCGCTGCTTGTTGTCCAGCGAAGTGTTTTTCTCTTCATACACCGCCTCCAGTTCCGTGGGGAACAACCGGAACACCGGATGCCGGAACCGGTCCGATTCCAGCGCCGCCCACTGCCGCAGCCGGTTCGCCGGCAGATTCACCTGGTACACGGTTTCCTCCACCCACGTGTGCGCGTTCAAATCCGCGGCCCCCATCGCCCCATACACCCGGTCCAGTTCATTGGGGATCGCGTACCGCGCGGCGGCCTGTGCTTCCTCATCAATTTGCCTATATAGTTCCTTGCGCTTCTCGGGGTCTTGTTCTTTGAAATGCGCTTCATACAGCGCCTCGATGCGATCCAGATGGGCTTTCTCCTTGTCATAATCCAGCGTGCCCAGATTCGGCGAGCCCTTGAACATCAAATGCTCGAAATAGTGCGCCAGCCCCGTGGTTTCCGGCGGATCATTCTTGCTCCCCGCCCGCACCGCAATCTCCGCGTAAAAACGCGGGGTCTGATGATTCTCCGTGATGTGCACTTCCAGGCCGTTGTCCAGGCGGAAAATTTGCACCGCCATCGGATCGTCCGGCGCGGTCTTGTTGATGCGTTCATATCCCGCCCGCGCGGGAAACGCCGCCATTGCCGCTGCCAACAGGAGAAGAATCCCTATTCGTAAAGAGTGCGCCTGTTTCATCGTATCGCTCCGTGGTTGCCGGGTTGTGGTTGCCGTGTCATTGTGCGCGGATAGATTCCACAATTCAACCCACCTGCACTATTCCCGTTTGCCGGATAACTGGGGGTGATTCCCCAGTACGGCGGCAATATGCAAAGGGCGAAGCCTGGCCCGGCGTCGTTGTTTTTTTTGACACGCCCGCCTGTTTCAGCGATGATGAGGACCTGTTGGTGCGTAGATCATCCCCAAAAGGAGTCTTGCGATGTATAGGTGTTTGTTGTTATTGCTTGGCGGATTCGCAGTATCGGGAACCTTGGCGGCCTCCGCGGGAACGCCCCCCTGCAATGTCATGCTTATCGGCTGGGATGCCGCCCAGCGCGATCACGTCAAGGAATGCATGAACCGGGGGGAACTGCCCCATTTGAAAAAACTGGGGGAGGAAGGCGCCCTGGTGGCCATTGATATTCTGCGCACGACGGACACAAAAGCCGGATGGTCGCAAATCCTGACCGGATACCATCCGGAAGTCACCGGGGTAATCAGCAATACGCTTTTTCATTCCATTCCGGCGGGGCTCACCATTCCTGAGCGGTTGGAACAGTATTTCGGTCCCGATAACATCGTGACAGTGGCGGTGATCGGAAAACTGGAACATATGGAGTCCACCGGCCCCCAAATGACGCCGCTGGAATCCCTGCAGGGCGCCCCGCCCGCGCCGCCGCAAGCGCCCACACCAACGCAAAAGGTTCCGGGGCAATCAAGGGCGTCCGGGGAACAGGAAACGCCCGGCGCAGTTCCTGATCTGCCGCCGGACCAATCCTTCCCCAAACAGCCGCAACGCAAGCCGCGGGAAGGCATCATCATTGAACGCGATGGGAAAAAGTACAATTTTGTCCATGGAAAACCCTATTACAACATGAAAAATGGCATGGATGTATTCATCAATGGCTTGTATAAAGACGAAGCGGTGGGGAACAAGACCCTCGAACTGCTGGATAGATATAAAGACACGCGTTTCTTCTTCTTTGTGCATTTCGCCGAAATTGACGACAAGGGCCATCAGTTTGGCGAGAATTCCCCGGAATACAATCACGCCCTTGTCTCCGCCGACACCTGGACGGGGGCCATTCTTCAAAAGCTGAAAGACTTGGGGCTGTATGAAAAGACGCTGGTGTATGTCACCGCGGACCATGGATTCAATGAAGGCGCCCAAATCCATTGCGATGCACCGTATGTTTTCCTTTCAACAAATGACAAACACGTCATCCGGCGGGGCCTGCGCGAAGATATCGCCCCCACGATTTACACCTGCCTGGGGATCGATCCCGGCCGTTTTCAACCGCCCCTGGATGGTCATACATTGACCGCGCCGTATACCCCGGCGCCTTGGTAAGGCGATCCCACCACGCCTGATAAAACGCCAAGGCCGCCAAGCCCTGTTCCGGACTTGACGGCCTTGGATTTTTTGGAATGTGTGGAAGCGCCGGGGCGGTTAATACATGTCGCCCATGCCGCCGCCCATGCCGCCGGGCCCGCCGCCGCCCATCGGGGCCTTTTCGGGTTCCGGAATTTCGGCGATGAGCACTTCGGTGGTCAGCAGCAGGCCCGCGATGCTCGCCGCGTTTTGCAGCGCGCTGCGCGTGACCTTGGCCGGGTCAATGATGCCCGCCTTCAGCAGGTCTTCGTATTCGCCCGTTTCCGCGTTGTAGCCAATCGGGCCTTTTTTGCTCTTCACGTTCTGCACCACGGTCGAGCCTTCCGCGCCGGCGTTTTCCGCCAGTTGCCGCAGGGGTTCTTCCACCGCGCGCAGCACGATCTTCGCGCCAATGGCTTCGTCGCCTTCGAGTTTCAGCCCGGAAATCGCGTCGAGACAGCGCAGCAGGGCCACGCCGCCGCCGGGCACAATGCCCTCTTCCACCGCCGCGCGGGTCGCGTGCAGGGCGTCTTCGACGCGGGCTTTCTTCTCTTTCATTTCGATTTCGGTGGCCGCGCCGACGTTAATCACCGCCACGCCGCCCGCCAGCTTCGCCAGGCGTTCCTGGAGCTTCTCGCGGTCGTAATCGGAGGTGGTTTCGTCAATTTGGCGGCGGATCAGGTTGATCCGGCCCATGATGTCCGAACTCGAACCGGCGCCTTCGACAATCGTGGTGTTGTCTTTGTCCACCACGATGCGCTTCGCGCGGCCCAAATCGGCCAGGGCGACATTTTCCAGCGAACGGCCCAAATCCTCGGTGATGGCCAGGCCGCCGGTCAGGATCGCGATGTCTTCCAGCATGGCTTTGCGGCGGTCGCCGAAGCCCGGCGCCTTCACCGCGCACGCCTGGAAGGTGCCGCGAATCTTGTTGACCACGAGCGTCGCCAGCGCTTCGCCCTCGACGTCTTCCGCAATGATCAACAGGGGCTTGTTCGATTTCGCGATCTGTTCCAACAACGGAAGCAGGTCTTTGAGATTCGAGATTTTCTTCTCGTGAATCAGGATGTAGCAGTCTTCCAGCACGCATTCCATGGACTCGGAATCCGTCACGAAATACGGTGACAGATAGCCCTTGTCGAACTGCATGCCTTCCACGACTTCGAGGGTGGTCTCGATGCCCTTGGCTTCTTCGACCGTGATGGTGCCGTCGTTGCCGACCTTTTCCATCGCCTCGGCAATTTTGTTGCCGATTTCCTCGTCGCTGTTCGCGGAAATGGTGGCCACGCTCTTCAGCACGCTCATGTCGTTGCGCACCTGCTTGCTCATTTTCTTGAGGTTTTCCACCACCGCTTCCACCGCGCAGTCAATGCCGCGTTTCAGCGCCATCGGATTCGCGCCCGCCGTGACGTTGCGCAGGCCTTCGCGGAAAATCGCTTCCGCCAGAATGGTGGCCGTCGTGGTGCCGTCGCCCGCCACATCGGAGGTCTTCGACGCCACCTCTTTCACCATCTGCGCGCCCATGTTCTCGTACTTGTCTTCCAACTCAATTTCCTTGGCCACGGTCACCCCGTCTTTGGTCACCGTGGGGGCGCCCCATTTCTTGTCCAACACGACGTTGCGGCCCTTGGGGCCCAGCGTGGCCTTGACGGCCCGGCTCAGCTTTGATACGCCGGCCAATACCCGCCGGCGCGCATCCTCGCCAAATTCCAATTGTTTCGCTGCCATAAAGCGTTATCCTCCAAGTTGTGCGAACCGGCGTTATTCGATGACCGCCAGTACGTCTTCTTCACGCATGATAATGTGCTCTTCGCCGTCAATCTTCACTTCCGTGCCGGCGTACTTGCCCATCAGAATGCGATCCCCCTTCTTCACTTCCAGGGGAACGCGCTTGCCATCCTCATCCAGACGGCCCGCGCCGACCGCAATCACTTTCCCCTGCTGGGGTTTCTCTTTGGCCGTGTCCGGGATGATAATCCCGCCACGCACCGTTTCATCGGCTTCTTCACGTTTCACGAGAATCCGATCCGCAAGTGGACGAACCTTCATTGTTTTTCCTCCTCTTCTTTCGTTTTGACCACGGCATCCGTGGATGTTTGTTCAAGTAACGCGAGTTGCGCCATTTTGGCAACACCCCGTACCTTTCATGAGCATGTTTAGCACTCACTACGGTTGAGTGATAATAGCAAATCCGACGCCGCTTGTCAACCCCCTTTTTATTAAAATTTTTCGGGATTCCAATGTGAGGGACGCTCTTCCCGCCGACACTGTGTTTCAGACTGCTGCGGCTGGCCCCGAGCGTGCTGGCCAAAATTGCGCCGACGATTGCCATTTTGACAATTTCTTGGCAAATCCTCCATCTGAGTGCTAAAACCCGTTCAAAACCACTTCTCATGAATCCGGTGGATGATGTGCTGTTCTTTCCACTCCGGCGCGGCTTTCCGATATCGCCGGTGTCTGAAACCCCGGCAATTGGGGGACGCACGCCCTACCTTTTGGCGGCAACCGTACTGCACACCGCCAATCCCAATCATCTTTTCGTGGAAATTTATCCGGTATCGGTTTCTTCGGTCCCATGAGTCCTTGATGTCTGATAGCTGACCGCTGACCGCTGACCGCCCCAATTTTTTGGTTGCGGCCAAGCTGCACGGGGTACTATTGGGTTTTGGGCATGGTGAATCGGTATAATGCGCCGGTATCGAGGCCCCGGTGAAAGGAAAACCATGCGGAGGGCTCTTCGCGGCTCCACGGTACACACGGTTCACCGGTATTGGCCCAATATCATTTTTCAAGGAGAAAGAAGGCTCTATGCGTCCCTTGGTATCCGTGGTGGTGCCGGTCTACAACGAAGAAGAAAACGTGCCCCTGCTGGCGGAAAAAATCGCCGCCGTGTTCCAAACCTTGCCGGACTATGACTATGAATGCCTGTTTGTAAACGATGGCAGCACGGATGGCACGCGGCGCGCGCTGGAAAAACTCCAGCAAACGGACCCCCATGTGCGTCCGCTCCATTTGGTGAAGAACAGCGGCCAATCCGCGGCGGTCATCGCGGGCATGCGGCGCGCCCGGGGCGCCTATATCCTGATGCTGGACGGCGACCTGCAGAATGACCCCTGCGATTTCCCGAAATTTCTGGAGCTGCTGCACGAATACGATTGCGTGTGCGGATACCGCGCCGCGCGCCACGACACCTGGGTCCGAAAAGTCTCCAGCCGGGTGGCCAACAAGGTCCGCAACGCGCTGCTGCACGACGGCATCCGCGATTCCGGATGCGGTTCCAAGGGGTTCCGCAAACAATGCGTCGAACACTTGGTGGCCTTCAATGGGATGCACCGTTTCTTCGCGGTGCTCATCCGCGCGGCCGGGTTCACCATCACCGAGTGCCCGGTGAGCCACCACCCGCGCCAGCATGGCGTCTCCAAGTATGGCATCGGCAACCGTCTGTGGCGCGGCATCTATGATCTCTTCGGCGTGGCGTGGCTGAGAAAACGCTATGTGGCCCCGCGCGTTGAGGGGGAGGAGTAGTCATCTTGGCCTTTCTTTGGACCCTCATCGGCGTTACGGGCGGCATCATTTTCTTTGGCCGCTTCTACGTGCAGTGGTATGTATCCGAGCGGCAGAAGAAAAGCGTGGTCCCCATTCTTTTCTGGTACATGAGCAGCATCGGAGTCCTGTTGCTGTTGCCATATGCCGTATTTTGGAAACAATCGCCGGTGGGCGCGCTCAGCTACAGCTTCAACCTGGTGGTGTATGC
>CAYXPO010000249.1:6072-7092 GCA_964466925.1 uncultured Nitrospirales bacterium | reverse complement strand
CGCCTGATTTGAACGCCATGCGGGCTTCGGCGCCCGCGAGGTCGAGAGCCGTGGATTGAAAGGCGGGCTTGCCATCGAGGGTAAGTTCGATGCGGCCTGCGGGGATTTTGGTGGGGGCGGGCCGTTCATAGGGTTTGTCGTACATGGTGAGCAGATCGCCGGTGCGGCCTGCTTTTTCCCATTCCCGCATGGTGGTGTACTTATAGTCTTCCATATGGAATTCCGGGACGGGGCGGAGGTCCCAGAGGTCGGTGCGGTCGAGCGAAATTTTCAGGGGACGCCCGTCACCCCAAGCGAGCGCTCCGAGGATGCCATTGCCCAAAGGGAGGGCTTCGTCCCATACCGTTACCGGGGTATCGAATTGCAGGCCGTGTTCGGGCCGGGGCAGGCCGTTTTCCAAGGGAGCGGCCAAGAGCATCAACACCAGCGGGGAAAGCATCATCGGGGTTTCCTCCAAAAGGTTGCGTTGGGTGTACTGTAAGCGGCCGAAGCGGGAAAGTTCAACCCGTATAATAAGTAATAGTGTCAGCCAAGTTGGATTGTTTTCCGTTACATGGTATGATCTTTTTTAATGCCGTCCAATGGTTGGCGGCGTGAACATTTCGTAGCGAGTCGAGAAAAGGACATTGCCAATGAAAAAGTGGATATGTGTTTGTGTGGCGGCGATGATGCTGGTTAGCATGAGTGCGTGTCATAAAAAGAAACACAAAAAAACTCCCGTGGAGCCCACTGCAGTAACTACTCCTGTTACTACTCCGGCGGCTGCGGTTCCTGGTGGCGCTCCTGGCACGGTTCCGGCGGCGGCCACGGTGGCGGCGCCCACGGACCCGAATCACCAGAAGCTGATCGGCACGCATTGGATGGTGGGTGATTTCGATGTCACGTTCCAGGATGCGCAAACGCTGATGGTGAAGGGCGGTCCGCTGGCGCAGACGGCCCCGAACGGTCTTGCAGCGAAGTATTCCTATGAGAACGGGATTTTGAAGGTCATCGCCATGGGCCAGGCCAAAACCGGTACTT
>CAYXPO010000249.1:5597-6062 GCA_964466925.1 uncultured Nitrospirales bacterium | reverse complement strand
TGGGATGGCACAAAACTGGTGGTGGATGGCAAGGAAGGCGTTCGGCAGTCCCAGTGACAAGGAAATGACACCTTGGACAAACACGGACGGGCATGGACGATGTAATGAGGGGGGGGCGATAGTTTATAGCGCGGGCGGCCGGGTTGGCCTCCCTTGATACTTGTGGGCCACGCATGATGCGAATTCGTGTGTGGCAGGGTCTTGTTCACGCGTGAACAAAGAACCGCTTTGCAGGTATAGTTTGGGGAAGGATTCCGGCCGCGCGCCCGTGAGAGTCAGCCGAAAGCCCTCCTCACTGAGTTCCTGCCGAAAACTGGTGAGCACGCTCAGCAGAGAAAGCGGAATCGCTCTGAGTGCGGACACATCCACCGTCCAATCCACGTGGTTGTATCCCCGGTCATATATTCGTTGAAGGGCCATATACACGGCGGGAAATTGGGTGTCGTCTGTAACACTGGGCAATTG
>CAYXPO010000249.1:4223-5587 GCA_964466925.1 uncultured Nitrospirales bacterium | reverse complement strand
GGTCCGTGAAAGACCGTGTTTCAGAACCCTGTACAGAAACCGGAGCTTCCGCTATCATGACCATCTCCCCGCAATTTAACGTTCAGCAACCCTGTTTACCTATCCTTACAAACAATCCAAGTGTGTCGTTTTATTTCTTTAGTGGTACCCTTCCCCGGTACACCCTTATTCAAATGCCCCCCCATTATTACGCTTCCGCACATAATTTCACGTGAAATTGTACCATGTGATTGTCGTTTTGTCAAAACAATTCGCACATTGCGGTATTTGAGGTGCGATCAATACTAGTTATCATTGAAATTTGTGCCGCATAAGTGGGGTAACCCCTTCTGAAAAACACGTATAGGGGGCTTCTTTTCCTTGATTGATTTTGATGGATGTACATTTCGATGGTTTAGCATACAAATCAAAACTTTTTTAGTTTTCGTATATTATTTGAATCTCTAAATGTGGTTTTTATTTCCATTGACAAGATCAGAGAGGTATTGTACACTGCAACAACACCTGCAGAATGGGTGTTGGATGTCACGCAAGGGTTTTGTGGTTCTTTTTTCGAGGGTGATGGCGGATAATGAATAATGGGCAACCCCAATGGGTGGTCATTCTCTTTGCGATGTAATGTAACACACATGCCGTATAGTGTTATGGAAGGCTGCAAGAATTGTGTGGGTTCATGTCTGATTTTCATTCGGCCATCATAGGAGGAGGTCAAACTATGTCGTCGTTTTCCAAAACCGGTTTATTTGTCCTTGTTGCCTGGGGGGCGCTTCTCTCCGCTCATCCGGCTTATGCACAAGCGCCCTTTGTGGAAGAAGTGACCAGCAGCACGGTCAATGGCAGCTACAACGTGCCGGATGTCATTTCCATTCAGGTTGTGTTCAATAAAAGCGTTACTGTGACGGGAAGTCCCACGTTGACCTTGGAGACGGGGACGACGGATCGCACCGCAACGTATGTGGCCGGTCCTGCCGGAAAGGTCATAAACTTCAGTTATACGGTGCAAGCAGGCGACACGTCGCCGGATTTGGATTATGTGGACCGGACTTCACTGACGGCAGGAACCTCCATTGTCGCCACGGACGATCTCATAACGGCGGCGGACCGCACCTTGCCCTATCCGGGCGCCCCCCATTCTCTGCGCGCGAACAAGGATATTGTCATTGATACGACGGCGCCGACTATTCCCGCCGTGGCCAATCAAGGGGTCTCCAGCGGTACTTTGGATGGCAAATACACCATAGGTGAAATAATTGATATTTTGGTCTTTTTCAATGAACCCGTATGGGTGACGGGTTCTCCGCGGTTACAGTTGGAGACGGGTACGGTGGACCAGCAGGCGGTGTATGACAGCGGTTCGGGAACGA
>CAYXPO010000249.1:0-4123 GCA_964466925.1 uncultured Nitrospirales bacterium | reverse complement strand
CGCTTGCGTCGGCGAACTCCCTGGCGGGGAACAAGAACATCCGCATTGATACGACGGCGCCGACCATTCCCGCCGTTGCGGGCCAGGGGGTGACGAGCACGGCGGTGGACGGCAAATACAAGGCGGGTTCGGTGATTCCGATCCAGGTGATTTTTAACGAGCCGGTAATCGTGACGGGTTCCCCGCAACTCCAATTGGAGACGGGTACGGTGGACCAGCAGGCGGTGTATGACAGCGGTTCGGGAACGAACACGTTGACGTTTAATTATACGGTTCAGTCTGGGGACACGTCGGCGGACTTGGCGTATGTGGCCACCACTTCGTTGACGTTGAACGGCGGGACGATCCAGGACGAATTGGGCATCAACGCGACGCTGACGCTTCCGGCGCTGGGGGGCGCGGGCTCGTTGAGCGCGAACAAAGCGATCGTGATAGACACGGTGGCTCCCGCGGTGGCGGCGGCGGGGGTGACGAGTACGGCGGCGAACGGCACGTGGAAGGCGGGCTCGGTGATTCCGATCACGGTGACGTTTACGGAAACGGTGTATGTCACGGGAGTTCCGCAGTTGGAATTGGAGACGGGGGCGGTGGACCGGCAGGCGGTGTATGCGAGCGGGAGTGCGAGCACGGTATTGACGTTTAACTACACGGTGCAGTCTGGGGACGCGTCGTTGGACCTGGATTATGTGAACACGGCGGCATTGAGGCTGAACGGCGGCACCATCCGGGACGCGTCGGCGGGCAACCCGAACGATGCGGTGCTGACGCTTCCCGCTCCGGGGGCGTCGGGTTCGTTGGGTGCGAACAAGGCGCTGGTGATCGACACGGTGGCGCCCACGGTGTTTTCGGTGACGAGCGCGGTGCTGAACGGTTCGTACGGTGCGGGGGCGGTGATAGGGGTTCAGGTGGTGTTTTCCGAACCGGTATGGGTGAGCGGCACCCCCACGCTTGTGCTGGAAACGGGGACGACGGACCGGACGGTGAATTACACGAGCGGTTCGGGAACCGACACGTGGCTGTTCAACTACACGGTGACGGCGGGGGATGCGTCGTTGGACCTGGACTATGTGTCGCCGGCGTCCCTTGGGACGGCGGGGACGATCCGGGATGGTTCGGCGGGCAGCCCGAACGACGCCATCCGCACGCTTCCGGAGCCGGGCGAAGCGGGTTCGTTGGGCGCGAACAAGGCGCTGGTGATCGACACGGTGGCGCCCACGGTTATCAATGTGACGAGCAACCTGGCGAACGGCCTGTACACCACGGGGCAGGTGGTGGATGTGCGGGTGCAGTTCAGCGAACCGGTGGCGGTGACGGGCGGGCCTCAAATTCAATTGGAAACGGGTCCAACGGACCGTCAGGCCACTTATGCGAGCGGAAGCGGTTCTGATACGCTTGTTTTCAATTACTCTGTTCAGGCGACGGACTGGACCCTTGATTTGAATTATCTTGCCACGACGTCGCTGACGTTGAACGGCGGCACGATCAAGGATGCGCTGACCGGGAGCGGGAACAACGCCACGCTGACGCTTCCGGCGCTTGCGTCGGCGAACTCCCTGGCGGGGAACAAGAACATCCGCATTGATACGACCGGGCCGACCATTCCCGCCGTTACGGGCCAGGGGGTGACGAGTTCTCTGGCGGATGGCCGGTACACCATAGGACAATTGGTGCCGATCCAGGTGATCTTTAACGAGCCGGTGATTGTGACGGGTTCCCCTCGGCTGCAGTTGGAGACGGGTACGGTGGACCAGCAGGCGGTGTATGACAGCGGCTCGGGAACGAACACGTTGACGTTTAATTATACGGTTCAGTCTGGGGACACATCGGCGGACTTGGCGTATGTGGCCACCACTTCACTGACGCTCAACGGCGGGACCATCCAGGATTCCTATGGCTACAATGCGACGCTGACGCTTCCGGCATTGGGCGGCGCGGGCTCCTTGAATGCGAATAAAGCCCTGATTATTGATACAACACCGCCGGTGGTCTCCAGTGTGAGCAGCACCACCGCGGCAGGCACCTATAAACAAGGCAGTGTGATTTCGATACAAGTAGTCTTTAATGAAAGCACCATGGTTGTGGATACCACCAACGGCTCGCCAACATTGACTCTGGAAACGGGTGCCGTGGACGAGGAGGCAACCTATGTTAATTTGACGGGCGGGAACACCCTTAACTTTACGTACACCGTACAGCCGGGTGATCAGTCTCCCGATCTCGATTATGTCTCCGCCTTGTCGCTCAATCTGAATGGTAGCACCATCAAGGATGGTGTGTTTGCCAATAATGCCACCTTGATTCTGCCCAATCCCGGCATGGCCAATTCCTTAAGCGTAAACGAGGCACTTGTGATTGATGGCGTTTCAGCCTATGTCACCAATGTCTCCAGCAGCAAATCCAATGGCTACTATAGCATTGGCACGATTATTCTGGTGCGTGTCAGTTTCTCCAAACCCATAATTGTAACCGGGGCGCCGCAATTGTTGCTCGAAACCGGCCCAACCGACCGTTTTGCCACCTATTTGAGCGGAAGCGCTTCCTCCATGCTGGTGTTCAAATATGTGGTTCAACCGCAGGACACCTCACTTGACCTTGATTATGTGGCGAATGACGTGCTCACCCTGAACGGCGGCACCATTCGAGACACGGTTGCCAATGACGCCGATTTGACCTTGCCGGAGCCTGCCGCGCCCGGATCGCTGGGCGCCAACAAGAATATTGTGATTGATACGACCCCGCCGCGGATGCTATCCATTGCCCGGTCTGTTCCCTCCGGGGCGACAACCAATGCGGCAACGGTAAAGTTTGCGGTGACGTATAGCGAACCGGTAACGGGCGTGGCGGCGGGTGATTTCTCGCTGGAGGTAACGGGCGTTGACGGCGCGGCCATCATTCCGGCGTCCATTGGCGGTTTTGGAACCGAATGGACCGTGGAAGTGGATACGGGCACCGGTTCGGGCACGGTGGGCCTTAATGCCGCGTCATCCGACGGGCCTTCCATTGACGTGGCGGGCAACAAGCGGTCCGGGGCGTTGACCGGCGAAGTGTATGTGATTGACAAGACGGCGCCGGAAGTAATTGCCATCAACCGGTCCGTTCCTTTGACGGCCACCACGCGCGCATTGTCGGTTCGGTTCGCGGTGACGTTCAGCGAGCCGGTGACGGGCGTGGCGGCGGGAGATTTCACCCTGGATGTCACGGGGGGCAGTGTCACGGGCGCTTCCATAACGGCGGTCAATGGTTCCGGCAAGAATTGGACCGTGGATGTTGACACTGGGTTTGGCGATGGGCCGATCCGGCTGGACGCCGCCGCGGGCAACGGACCCGCCGTGGACCTTGTGGGCAATCCGCGCCAGAATTCCTTCACGGGTCAGTCGTATACCATAGACAAGTCTTCGCCGGGCATTACCGCGATCACACGTTCCGTGCCGCCGTATGAAACCACCAATGCGAATACGGTGGTTTTTGCCGTAACATTCAATGAAGCGGTTACTGGTGTAACCCCGGACGACTTTGTGCTTGCGCCGGTGGGCATCACGGGCGCTTCCATTGTTGCTATTGATGGCAATGGGACGGACTGGACGGTTGCGGTGGATACCGGCAGTGGTTCGGGCAGTGTCGGCCTGAACGCCAATTCCGCCGAGGGGCCCTCGGAAGACATGGTGGGTAATCCGCGCACCGGGGCACTGACCGGCGAGGTCTACGCCATTGACAAGCAAGCGCCATCCGTTACCGCCATTACCCGGGAAGATGTCACTCCCACCAATGCCGCGATGGTGAACTTTACGGTTACCTTTGATGAAGCAGTTGTCACCGTGGCCGCGGGTGATTTTGTTCTTGCACCTGGAAGCATACCCGGCGCGGCGATTGACGCGGTTACGGGTTCCGGCGCCACGTGGCATGTGGCGGTGAATACCGGGAGCGGCAGCGGCGCCATCGGCCTGAATGCCGCTGCAACAGCCGGGCCGGCTAAAGACTTGGCGGGCAACCTGCGCGCCGGCGTGTTCACCGGCGAGGTGTACACGATAGACAAGACGCCGCCGGCGGTCGCCGGGATTACGCGGTTGAATCCGTCCGGTCCGCGCACAAATGCGGCCTCGGTGGATTTTGCAGTTACGTTCAA
>CAYXPO010000248.1:0-7116 GCA_964466925.1 uncultured Nitrospirales bacterium | reverse complement strand
GGGCCACAGGCAGAAACCTTCATGATGCTTGGACGTGAGCACAATGTACTTGGCGCCGGATTTCACAAAAAGGTCCGCCCATTGATCCGGGTCGAACAATTCCGCTTTGAACATCGGCGCGAAATCCTGGTAGTGAAAGTCCGCGCCATAGGTCTTTTCATGGAATTTCCAAGTGGGGCCGTTCTTGTCCTGCATGTGGTTCCAGTACCATTCCGCGTAGGCGTCTTTCGCGCCCCAGGCCGGCACCGAATACACGCCCCAATGAATGAAGATGCCGAATTTCGCGTCTTCGAACCATTGCGGGTTCGGGCGGGCGTCGAGGGATTCCCAAGTGGCTTGATACGGACCCGCGGCCAAGGCCGCATTCAGAATAAACATACCCAGCATGCTCATGACGGTTCTCCCATGGTTGTGGCCGGGTCCAGTGTAGCACGCTGTCCCCGGAAGGTAAAAGCAGGGGACGGGGTTATGACGGCGTCACGCCAGGGCCAGCAGACG
This sequence comes from uncultured Nitrospirales bacterium, assembly GCA_964466925.1. Taxonomy (GTDB): domain Bacteria; phylum Hydrogenedentota; class Hydrogenedentia; order Hydrogenedentales; family CAILVY01; genus CAILVY01. Next base: position 6,618 of record CAYXPO010000248.1, on the reverse strand, counting down.
CGCCGCATTCCCGTGGAAGAACCGGTCCCGCAATTGCGGACAGCTTTCCGTGGCCACCAGCCCGCGCGCCATCATAATCGCCAGCGGCATGAACGGCCAATCGGACGCATACATGATCTTTTCCGTGTTGTAGCGTTGGAGAATGTACTGGATGTTCGCCGCGGACCGCCCCGAAATGTCCAGCCAGACCTGATCCTCGAATTTCCGGGCCACCTCCAGGGTTTCATCCATAAGCTTCACCCCGGTGTGGGCGAACACCACCCGCACCTTGCGGAAGGCTTCCAGCGCTTTGATAAAGCGGCGGGGTTCCGATTTCTCCTGCATGAAGCGCGGTTCCTTGCCGGTGCAGCCGATATGGGAATAGACAATCAGGTTGTTGGCCTCGCAATACTCGAACACCCGCATCATGTCCGGGTTGTCCGGGGCAATCACCTGAAACTCCGGATGAAACTTGATCCCTTTGACGCCCACTTTCTTCTGGGCGTCCAAGCGCGCGATCATCGGCTCGCCCCAAGGCTTGGGATACAGCGCGCCAAACGCGATAAAACGCGAATCCAGCGAGGCCGCCTGCAACGTGTCGTGGGTGTGCCGCGCCTGCTTGGGAATCTCGATGGGCAGCAGAACAATGTTCCGGTAATTCATCCGGTCCATTTCCGCACTGAGATTGGCCGCCGTCTGCGTCAGGTTCCGCCGGGGCGTCTTAAGGAACAGGCTGATATTCTCGCGCGCGATCGAGGCCGCCTCGTCCCGCGTGGGATGAATTTGGGTGAACAAAACATCCTGCTCGCGTTCATAATCGTAAAAATAGCGCACGTGGCTCTTGCGGGTCATGTCAAGGGACCGGCCAAAACCAAACGCCCACCCGAGATGCGAATGCGGATCGATGACCGGCCCAATCCCCAAGTCCGGGCGCAGGCACAGGTCGCCGGATTCGTTCTTCGTGAACCAGGGCAGCCGATCCAGGTCCGACATGTGGCGAATCTGAAGATCATCGAAGGATTTGGGTATCAAGGGCGCATTCGGGCTGGGTGCGGTGGCCACCGGCGCCACCTTCCCCACGCTTTCCGCCAAGTCCGGGCGCGGATGCGCGCGGCGATAGACTGCCGTGGCCCCCGCCACGGTCACTCCGGCCGCGCCCACGGCCAAAAACGTCCGGCGGCTCACTCGTTTGGGCGCACGATTCCGCTCAGGATGTGACATACACCAATCTCCCTCTCAGCCATGCTCTCGCTCAAAGTGCCGATAATAAGGCAAAAGAATACATAGATTCTCTAACGATTTCCACTTTTCCGGGAAAAGGCGGGGGTAAATCAGTCCAAAAGGCCATAGGAGCGGAGGGCCGCCTCGGCCGCGTCCGCCCAGCCGCGATTGGCCGCCGGGCTGGCCGGGCTGGGGTGCGGGATGCGTCCGATCCCCCCTTCAAAATCAGGCAAAGCGGCACGGATACGGCGTTCCGCGAAATCCCCCACCCCCAGAACCCAGTGTGGCCTGTAATAGGCGGTGAAATCCCGCAAGGCGTTGTCACAGGCCGCCAAAAGCGGGACGCGTTCCGCTTGGGACAGCTTGTCCGGGGTAAAGTTTCGTCCGCTGTTTTCCATGAAACAGAGGGGGCAATAATTGAGTACGAAAAATCGTTGAAAGAAGATTTTTGGGGCGCCGAAACGGTTCCGTGCCCAGCCCCAGAGGCGTTGTCCGCTCACTTCCCCGCGCGGGCATTCAAACCCGTCCACAGGGCGCTTGGGATGCTCGTTTTCCGGCTTTTTCACCGGCGCGTCAATCCCCATCCAATCCCGCACCAGGGTCGCATCGCCAAACGGCACCCCCGTTTGCGCCATGCCGAAAGGCCCCGGGTTCATCCCCACCAGAAGGATTTCGCGCGGCCCCCGGCCGTACCGTTCCAGGTACTTCCGGTGGGGCGTCCAGGCATAATCAAGGGGATTGTAGACATGCGAGATGGGCGGTCCGAACCGCAAACGCGATACCGCACGAGAAAGATTCGCGGCAATCGAGAGGGGGGCCATGGACATGGGGGCGCGTGCTATTTCGCGCCGCGCTTTTTCGCGGCAGGCTTTTTGGCGGCCGGTTTTTTGGCGGCCGGCTTTTTGGCCGCCGGTTTCTTGGCCACGGTTTTCCGGGCGGGTCTATTTACAATCACCGCCATCTCGTCCGGCGCTTCGGCCAGTACTTTGGCCGCCGCTTCCTGATTTTTATGCAAGGCAAAGAAGGGGTCCTGCACGGGAACGCCGTCCTCATCCTTGGCGGGCTCTATGGTGATCTTGGGCAATACCCGCGTGGACACGCGCACATCCGTGGAATCGAAAAACGGGTCCTGTTCATGCTGTTTTTCGTCTTCCGTCAATTCCTGGAGGTATTCCTTGTCCACGATTTTCAGCCGGGCCAGATCAATGGCCGCAAGCTGGCTGAAGCGCGATTCGGGCGCGCGTTCCATAATGCTTTTCAGGATAACCACCGCCTGCTTGCGATCATTCAGGTTCGTCTCCTTCAACCGGGCAAGCTGATACGTGGCCTCGGCCCACACGCGCACCTGGCCCGAAAACCGCTGGCTGATCTCCTCCAGCATGAGCGCCGCCTCGAGATACCGGTCTTCCGATTTCAACAGCCGCGCCGCTTCAAAAAGCGCGTTCACCTGGTTGTCCGGATAATTCCGGTACATGCTGATGGCCCCGTCAATATCGCCGCGCAACGCCAGTTTGCGGGCCGCGGCGAATTCGGAGGGATCGTCAATCCGGGCGCTGAACGGGCCGATATGGTCCAGCGTGCGCATCGCCAGCGAGTTGATGACCGTGTGCGTGTAGTAGGCCACCGGGATCACCCAGAACGCGAAGCACATGACGATGACGGTGGTCCGGTGCGAGGGGGCGCTCAAATTGAAAAAGGCCGTGGCCACGGCGAAATACACCGCAAACATGCCGAGCCAGAGCATCAGCGCCACGGGCAGCGGCAGCGAATCGTTGTTCTGGGTCCACCGGCGCTTGATGATGGTGCCCGCGGCCAGCAGGAACGCCACCACCAGCAACATGATCAGGAATTCCCAGAACTTCGGATACTCTGGAAGATTCGTTGTCCAAATCTCGCGCTTCGGAATATGGTCCATCACCTGTCACCAGCCTCCACTCACAGCGCCCCGAACAGCCTTGCCGGAACACCCTCCAGCCTTCAGGCGCGCCCAGTACGCGCCCCCCAGTATATAACCTGGCGCGCATAGCGTCAAACGTTTTGTTCAACCCCTCTTCCGAAGGGGCGCGGGCGAAGACCTGGCCCAGGAACTCCAAGCCCCTATTGAAGGCGTTTATCGGGATTTGTTACCGTGGCGGCGCGAGAACAGTTGCGCAAAAGGTTTTCCATGGTCATGCTTCCCGGAATGATGCACTTTACCCTCCGGCCCCTGCGGACCGGTGACGAAACGGCCTTGTCCCGCTTCTATGCCGGATTATCCGAACAAAGCCGGTATTTTTATGAACCCTTCAAAGACGCCTCGGCGGAAGCCTTCCGGGCGGTGATTCAGCGGGCCGTGGACGGAACGGACCTGAGTCTCATCGCCCTGGACCCGGAAGGAAACATTTTCGCGCACTTTTTTATTGGCGCCGTGGCCCAGGAAGCCCCGCATCTCGGCATTGGCCTCTCAGACCGCTATCAGAATGCCGGCTTGGGACGGGTGTTTCTCACCCACCTGATTGCATTGGCCCGGCACGTGTTGAAAAAACAAGCTATCGGCTTAACGGTCATGAAAGAGAATGTGCGGGCCTTCAGCCTGTATGGCAAACTTGGTTTCCGCGTGGTGGGCGAGGAGAGTTTCCGGGGTGAAAACGATTCCTATCAAATGCGGCTGGAAATCAAGGGCCGTGACAAAGATTCATAATGGGAAAGAGATCATCCCTATTCCCGTCGTCTCCGTGAACTTAATCGTATTCCCAACGCGGCCTACGAGACATTCCGAAAAGGGATTGAGAACCTGGAGCCTTCGATATGTGTCAATGTAATTATTGGCCTTATCCGAGTGACCACTTATCTACTGGACCAGCAAATCAGATTTCTTGAAAAGGAATTTGTAAAAGAAGGCGGCATACGAGAACAAATGACCAAGGCACGTCTTACGTACCGTGCAAATTCCACCGTTACGAGACGGTAATATTGTTTGCGCGGTTTTACGCCGTGGTACTTTCTTTCTTCCGTGCGGCGCGCATGTCGTCCGCGAAGAAGGTGAGGCAGGCGGGCACCAGGATCATGTCGCCCACGAGGGCCACAATCACGGCGAAGGCGGAAAGAATCCCGAAGTAGTGGATGGGGATGAAGGCGGACCACGCCAGCACGATGAAGCCGATGCAGGAGGTGGAGGCGGCGGTGAGGCTGGCGGGGAGCACGATGCCCAGGGCTTCGGGGATGGCCTCCGGCGTGGATTTGCCCTGTTTGCGCAGCAGCAGGTACATGCCCATCAGGTGGATGGCATTGTTGCCGCCGACGCCAAGCGCGATGCTCGCAACCATCACGGTGGCGGGATCGAGGGCCAGGTTGAAGGCCGCCATCACGCCGAACACGCTGAGAATCGGGAACAGGTTGGGGATGAACGCAATCAGGGAGTAGCGCCAGGAACGCAATCCCACGAGGATCACCAGGAACACGGTGATAAATGCAATCGCCAGGGTGCTCACCTGCATCCACACCAGATTGAGCTGTGTCTTGGCCATTTGCAGCACGATGCCGGTGGGATATGCCGTAATCGAGCCGGGCAGCTTGGCAATAAGCGCTTCGGCGTCTTTTTCGATTTCCATAAAGCGACTGGAATCCGTGTCGCGCACCATCACCGAAATCCGGATGGTTTTCCCTGCGTCCGCCACCAGCCGGGTCAGTTCGCTTTGGCCCGTTTCATCCAACTCGCCCACGAGCCGTTGGGCTGCTTCGCTGCTCTCCGGCAGGACATAATACGCGGGGTCGAAATCGTGGTCCCACTGGTTGAGTTTCTTGAGGAGATCGAGGGGGGACACCACACGCGCCACGCCCGCCTCGGCGCTCAGGGTCTTGGTGAGTTCTTCGATGGCGGGCCAGTTTTTCGCGTCGAGCCAGCCGGAAGGCATGCTGGCCACAATTTCCAGCGAGAACAGGCCGGTCAATTTCTGTCCGACAAAATTATAGGATTGCACGGTCTGCGAATCCTGCGGTAAAAACGACAAGGTGTTGGATTCCACCCGCATCTTCACGAGGCTGGCGGACATAATCACCACCAAGACCGCCGTCACCAAGAAAATCGGACGAGAAAACCGCTGGGAAAAGCGCCCCACCAAGGCGGCGGTCCGCATGGGCGCGGCCTGCTTGCGGACGCGCGGCCCCACGCGCAGCCACTCGATCAAGAGCGGCCCCACGGTCAGATTCACCGAAACGGACACCACCAGCCCCACTGCCGCGAAAATGCCCAATTCCAGGATCGGAATCATGTCGGTGATGCACAACGACAAGAACCCGAACGCCTTGGTCATCGAGGAGAGAATGCAGGCCAGCGCCTTCTGGCTTACGGCACGGTTAATCGCCTCCTGAATGGAAGACGTTTCCGCACGCCAATCCTGATACCGGCGCAACAGATGGATCATGGTTTCCGTCGAGAGCACGCACAGCATCACCGGCAGAACGGAAGTGACCATGTTCAGCGGGCGCTGAACCACCACCATCAGCCCCACCACCAAAAGCACGGTCAGGCCCGTGCACAATAGTGAGATGAGCATGGCTTTGGCGGACCGGAAGAGATACCCCATGATGGCAAGGGAAAAGACCAGTGCAATGGGGAAGGTGCGCCGCGACTCGCGCTGCGAGATGTCCTCCATGGTGATGTGCAATGCGGGCGGGCCGACCAGATGCACCTGGAATCCATAGTCCCGCAACGGCTGGAGCGCCTTGGATACATTTTCGATCAACCGCCGCCGGTCTTCAATGCCCTCGGGACGGTCCATCTCCATCAACAACGAGCCCACCGTACCGTCCTTGGAAATCAAAAAACCATGATAGAACGGCGTGGTCAGAAAGTCTTTTTTGAGTTCCTCGACGTCTTCGCCGCCAAACACCTCGCTGAACACCTGCGGCAGGCCGGAAACGCGTTTGACGAACTTGATTTTCCGCAATTGTTCAAAGGTGGTCACCTGAACATCCAGCGATTCCTGGGTGAAAAGGTCTTTGCCGACGTACGCGGCCACCACAAACTCGTCGGTCCCGAAGGCTTTCCGGAATTGTTCGTATTGCTCATTGGCCTTGGGATCGCGGCCCAGGAACAGCTCCATCCGGTTGTCCACCGTGGTCCGGAGGGCAAACGGGAAGGCGCACAGGCCCAGCACCAGAAACAAGAAGGCCGAGGCGCGTGAAATCCGCTCCCAGCGATATGTCATTCCATTGCCGCTCATGGCGCGTTTCAGGTCCTTACAGAACTCATTCCCCAGCCTGGTTCAACAAACCGGCGTATTGTACTTCATCCCCAAGCGCTTCACAAAAAACCTGTTCCTTGGGCTTGCGGGCCGCGAAGGATTCAGGATTTGAGGGCCCGCAAATCCATGCGCAGGAAATGAAGCATGTCCCCCGCCTTGCTCAACAGCCGGATTGGGTCCGCATCGCCGGCTA
>CAYXPO010000247.1:0-7161 GCA_964466925.1 uncultured Nitrospirales bacterium | reverse complement strand
AGAGGTAGTCTTTTGAGACGTTCTCATTGAGCTGTAACGGCGCGGGCGCATGGCGAAGCGCGAAACGCTTGAAGAAGGCATTGTCAAAGCCGGACGCGTTGTCCAACAGTGTTTCGTCAATATCAAAAACCGGTTTCACTGCTTGCTTCTCCTGCTTTACCCGCTTGCTTTCACGCCCATTCCGCCGCATACCCGCGGCGCCGGCCTGCATTTCGCCCGGCAAAGTTAGTGTGCCACAACGTAATGGAATCCGCAACGAAGCCTTACATGGCCCATTCGAGGCCGAGTTCCTGGAGTTTTCCGGCGGTGGGGTTGCCGGTCTGGCTGTCCCAGCCCATGATGGCATAGTATTGATCCAGCATGACGGGAAACAGATCGGGATCGACTTGGCGGCCTTTGGTGGGTCCGTCGGGCAGGGGTTCGTAAAGGCGGGCGGGGAGCAGGTCGTCTTTGCGCGTGAAGCCCCGGCGCGCGTTGATCTGGCGCATCATGTTGGTTTTGCGTTCGCCGGTTTTCATGAGTTCATGGAAGGTGCATTGCCAGCCGGTGGCATAGGAAACGAGGTCTTCCAATTCGCGGTAGGTGTAGATATTTCCGGGTCCCCAGACGAACATGCACAGGGTGAGCGTGTCGAGCAGGCTGTAATAATGCTGGCTGAACGCGGTCATGCGGATTTTGGGCAGGTCCGTCGAGGTGCGGGTGCCCTGGCCGATGATGGCGAGGCCGGCGCATATTTCGCCGCTCACGATCAGCCAGTCGTGTTCGCTGGACTGGTGGTCGCCGCCGATGGGCACGGTGGCGTACATGAGGGCTTGGCTGGGTTTGACCTGGGCCATGTGGGCGGGCAATCCCTGTCCTTTGCAGTGGATGGCGTAGGGCGCGGTGTGTTCGCCGAAATGCCGGATCGCGGCATAAAAACCTTCCGCCAGGATGTCGCCCACGCCTTCGCGCGCAGCGGTGCGTTCAATAAGCCAGAAGAGGTCTTCCGGCGCGCCGAAGCGCAACGCTTTGCCTTCCATGGCGTCCGGCTGGATGCATCCGCGTTCCATGCACTCGAACAGATACGCGGCCATGGCGCCCATCGTGATTGTGTCAACGCCGTATTCGTTGCATAACTCGTTCGCCTTGGCCACGGCCACCGGGTCCGTGATGTCCACGTTTGAACCGAGCGTGCTGAGCGTTTCGAACTCTGGTCCGCCCAGTTTATTGGAAACTTTGTAAGGGGTTTCGGCTTTGACGCGTTTCCGGCATGCGATGACGCATCCGAAGCACGTGGCCGCGCTCGAACCGATGTTTTTGTGGAACTCCTGGCCCATCAACTGTTTGTAGTTTTCATGCTGACCCCGGCTGTAGTTGTGGGTGGCCATATTGCCGGATTCGGATTGGAATCCTACGACGCCCGGTGTGCCATGCGCGCGCAAAGTGGAGGGGAAGTCGGCGGTCTTGAGCCGTTTTCCGGCGAGCACCGCCAGGTTGTGGATGCCTTCCGGGTCGGCTACGTCCACTTTTGCCTTGCGCGGCGCACGGATGGCGATGGCGCGCAGGCGCTTGCCGCCCATCACCGCGCCCATGCCCGTCCGGCCCACGGCATCGTTCCGGTCCACCAGGAGGCAGGCATACCGCACGCGCCGCTCGCCCGCCGGGCCGCACTGCAGGATGCTCAGTTTGTTGGTCTTTCCGGGCGACAGTTCGCTGTTGAGCGTGTCGTACACCTCGCTGACCTTGCGTCCGGTTAACGCGGCGGCGTCGCGGAGCTCGACAGTCTCCCCCTCGATGAACAGATAGCACGGCGATTTCGCCTGGCCGGCGATGACGATGGCGTCATAGCCGGAGCGCTTGATCATCGGGCCAAACTCGCCTCCGACTTGTCCCTCGCCCACGGCATTGGTGACCGGCGACAGCGCCACGGCACTGCAACGGCTTGTCCCGGACACGGCGCATCCGGTGGTGATGCTGGGTGCAATCGTGAGGATGTTCTCCGGCGAGAGGGGATCGGTGTCCGGCCGGGTCTCTTTCAGCAGGAAGTACGCCCCCACGGCGCCGCCACCCATATAGGTGCGGTAGAAGCTTTCCGGAAACGGTACTTTCTCGATGGCGCCGGTACTCAAATCAACACGCAGAATGACGCCGATAAATCCTTTGGCCATGCTTCATCTCCTGATACTACTTACACGGGGAAGACAAGAATTCCCGTCGGGAAACGCGGCCTCCCACGGATGGTTTAGATTAGAACCGTTGCTCGACTTCGGCCGGCGGGACACCGTTTTCGTCCCATCCGCGCGCCGCATAGTAGAGCGAAAGCATACGATCAAATTCCTGTTCATCCAGAACCTTGCCGGCGTTGGGCCCGGTCAACACGGGGGATTTCCGGACCTTGTACGGCAGGGTGTCGTCTTTGCGCGAGGCGCCCAGGCGGACGTTGATCCGGCGGGTCAGGTCGTAGACGTGATTTGAAAGATCGAGGAGGTCTTCCAGCGAGGCCTGCTTTCCCGTGATGCAGGAATAGAACTTTTCATAGTGCCGTTCATTCAGGCCGAGCTCGATCCAGGGCAGCCGGCACACGCCCAGCATGTCAAACAGCGGGCGCAGCTTCTGGTGGTAGATTACGAGATCAACTTTCTGCTGGGGCGTCCAATCCTTCCCTTCCTCGATTTCCTTGGCGATGGTCCAGGCGCGGGTGTGATGCGCCCCGATGTCGGAGGTGGCGTAGGCGAGGCCCATCGAGGTGCCGACGCGGCTGTCGTAGGCGGATTGTTCGAGACCCTTGACTTGCAGCAGCACCTTGTCCATTTCCGGCCACTGTTGGATGATCCGGCGCGAGCCGTCGGCCAGAATATCGCCCACGCCTTCGCGGCGGGCAATCCGCCCGATGAGATCGAGTATCGCGTCGGTGTCGTTCCAGGCAATGCCCTTGCCGTCCAGATCGGACAACGAGATGATGCCCCGTTCATAGCCTTCCATCACGGCGCCGAGAATGCCACCCGTCGAGATTGTGTCCATGCCGAATTCGTCGCACAGTTTGTTCGCCGTGAGGATGGCGGCAAAATCGTCCACGCCCAGGTTCGATCCCAGCATCGCACACGACTCGTATTCCGGGCCTTCCGTCACCGTTCCGCTGTATTTGCCGTTTTTCACCAGGCAGATGTTCCCGCACGACATCGGGCACATGAAACAGGCGGTGTCACCGATCTTATACTGTTCCAGCATGGTCTCGCCGTTGATCTTGTCATGGCCGGCGAAGGTGGTGGCCTTGAAGTTGTAGGACGGGAGAATGCCCCGGCTGTTGGCATATTCGATGACGTTCATGAGGCCCTGTTCCTGCCACAGCCGGAAATACTTGTGCTCCCGCATGTAGGTGATGGCCTTGTCCGTTTCCTGGACGAGCCCCCCCATGTCGTAGACCGGAATGTCTTTATGGCCGCGGACCGCGATGGCCTTCAGGTTCTTCGCGCCCATGATGGCGCCGATGCCGGTGCGTCCGGCGTTGCGGCTCCAGTCGGTGTTCACGCAGGCAAACCGCACGCGGTTTTCCCCCGCCACCCCGATGACCGCCACGTGAATGCTGTGAGAGCCGAGGTGCTCTTTGATAAGTCCCTCCGCCTCGAGACAACTCTTCCCTTTCAAGTGCGGCATGGGGATGATGCTGGTCTCGCCGTCGTCAATGAACAGGACCGACAGTTCGGGGGCCGCCCCGGTAATGCTCACACAATCGAGGCCCGCCTGCCGCAATTCCACGCCGAATCCGCCGCCGACCGACGAGTCGCCGTACAGCCCGGTGGCGGGACTGATGGAAACGAAGGAATTTTTGCCCGAAGACGGCAGATAGCAGCCCGTCAACGGCCCGGGCGCAATCACCAGAAGGTTTTCCGGCCCGAGCGGATCTATTTTGAAGTTGTGCCGTTTCAGATTCTCCCACACGAATTTCGCGCCGAATCCGCGCCCGCCAATATAGCGCTCGATGGTGTCGTCTTCGAGGGGCGCGCGTTCACAGGTTCCCGCCGTGAGATCCACCAGCAGGTGCTTCCGGAAATAGCCGCTTTTCACGCTCATATCTCTTCCTTTCCGATTTCCGCGTAGTGGATGGTCTTCGTCTCCCCGTCTTTGACGTACTTGATCTCTTTCATCTGCGTATAGCTCAGCACATTGTTCAGGCGCTTGGTTTCCCCGACGGCGTACTCGGGGATCATCTGCAATGCGCCGTTGGGGCAGTGCTTGACGCATTCGGGCGCACCCCCGCACAGATCGCACTTGATCGGGTGTTCACAATCGTCATGCAGGTATATCGTGCCAAACGGGCAGGCCTCCACGCACAGGAAGCATGAGATGCACTCGTCCTTGTCCATCTGCACGACGCCGTCCACGCGCGTCAGGGCATTCACCGGGCACACCTCGACGCACGGCGCTTTCTTGCATTGGCCGCAGATGACGGGCATCCGGGCCACCGGGTGCGGATAGGTGATCAACACGCGCACCGCGCTCTTCTTGGGGTTGTTGACGCCGAAATGCTTGATCGAACAGACCAGTTCGCACATCTTGCATCCCGAACATTGCTCCGGAATCACCGTTAGACTTTTTGACATACGCGGACTCTCTCCTCGCCTGCGGCTCCGGCGCCCGCGGGGCGCTCCATGGCCGATTCAAGATAATCCGTGATTGTACCGCGAGACCCCCTGCAATTGCGAATCGTTCACCAATGGGAAAGGGGCGTGGCGGGTATCCGCCCGGGCCGGAAGGTCAGCCCAACTTCCCCAAAAACTCGAAATCCACAAAATGTAGGGAAGACTTTTGGAGTTCGATCCAATAAAATCAACCACTTACAAAATTAACTGCGGAAGTTGGGTCAGTTCGGAAGGTGGAATTTCACCCCTTTTATGGGGAAACCGTCTTTACCGGTTATTCTGAGGGAGAACCCCCAGACGCCCCGCGAATTGATGCAGGCGACACGGAGGCTGCTGGTTCCCTTGGGAATCGTGAGCGGAACATGCTCTTCAAACAAATACCGGTCTTGAAATTGCATGCCATGCCCTTTTTCCGGGTAATCCCGCTTGTCGAAAACGATCCGGTCGTTGAACCAGACCACCGCCCCGTCATCCCATCCGAAATGCAGGACCGCTTCCTCCCGCCGCGGGGCGGTCATGCAGGTGAACGCCTGGACGGAAGCGTTGTCGGTGGCGCGCCACTCGAAGGCGGCGCGCAAACTGACGCTCCCCATCGGCTCGTAGTTGTGGAAGGGGAACCAGCGGACCATCCCGTCGCGGCCATAAAAGGCGGCAAATGGGTCAACCTCATTTAGGGCATACACCGGGGCGGCGTATTTCGGCGCGGTGAAAGGATTCGCCAGCGGCCCCAGCAACATCCAATCCGCGGGCGTGCCAAAGCGTCCGCATAACTCCGAATAGGATAGTTTCCCGTCATGATACCGGTGGATGGCCTGCATCAAGGGTTTTTCCCGGTCGAATTTCCCCGGGGTCTTGTCCGCGAGGATTTCATGCCATTGCCGCAGCACGTCCCCGGCATGCTCGAAGGACTGCGGCTTGAGGCCATAGCGCTGTTCCAGTTCCGGGCTTGGCACATACCATGCGGGCGCGGCGGAAAACGACCAAAGGTACTTGGCCGTCACCGCGCGCAGGAGTTTCATCTGCTGGTTGAGTTCGGCCATTTCTTCCGGCCACGGACGCACCGGATAGTCCTTACCCCCCGTCTCCACCATGTGAAACGGCCACACGCCGGGGGCCACGCTGCAATGCGTTTTCCAATACGTGTGATCGCGCCCGTTCAAAAAAAGTTCGGCGGCGCCATACGCCGCTTGTGGTATCGCAAGCTGGGATACCGGGCCGTCCCACAGGCAATACGACCGTTCATACCCCAGATGCAATCCGCCCGGCGCGTTCCGTTCCGCCATGCCCGACAGCATCCCGAGCAGAAAGGCGCGTCCGATGGGGCGCATCCAGAGTTCTCCCGGAAGGGAAAAAACCACGGCCTCCGGGAAGGCATCCAGGACCGCCTGTATGATCGCCTGTCCCTGAAGGCCGGCGGCGCGCATCAGGCCGTCCACCGGGGACCCCTCGTAGCACGGCGCATCAAAGTCGTACCGCTTGTAGCAGTACTCCACGTCAATGCTGACCCCGCGAAATCCCAGTTCCCGCGCGGCGTTTCCCAGGGCCGAAAAATGGCGGATCATCTTTTGGGTATATTCGGAAGAACACAGCGTTTCTGGAGAAGGCCAGGGATCATTCTCGCCGAAACAGACCCCCAGCAGATTCTCGGCAACCCCCGCCTTTTTCAGGTTGATCAGGTTTTCCCGCGCCTGTACCGCCCAGTTCGTCGTGGGTGGTGAATCCTCCCCAAGACCGATGTTCGCGCGGACCCCCTCATCCCACGTCCCGAGAACAAAGAAAAATCCGTCGTATAGTTTGGCGACATCCGCCGCATGCTCGTTGAAATACGGATTGGGCGACGCGCTATAGGCGATGGTTTGCGGCATCGCCCCCGCATGGAGCGTCCAGCCCAAAAGAACCGCTGACAAAATCACGAATGCTGCTTGTGTGCGTACCGTCATGCTGTTTTCCTTTCAGTATGCGTCAGAAATGCGCATCCATCATTTCCGCAACGCCATAGAATCCGTCCACGGGGATTTTCTCGTCCGCCGCAGTGATGACAAATCCTTCGAAGTGACCGTTGCACTGGAAGTAGTTCATGCGGAGGAAGAGCAAGTTATGGCGCTCGGACTTTTTGGCTTCGGGAAAAAAACGGACGTTGACCCGGCCTTGGTGATCGTGGATATGCCAGGGTTTCATTTCATTGGCATGGTCAAATTGGAGTTTGCCCGCGCCGAGCATGGACAGTGTGTTCCCCGCCCAGATGCAGTTCTCGCTCCAGTGTTCGGGATCAGGGATGTAATCGTGGTCGCCGAAGTTGAGCCCCACGAGCCGTCCGGAAGCGTCGTACCCCGCAAACGTACACCAGCGCCACGTGGTGCGATAGGGCAGGAAGGAGCGGTGTTCGTCCAGGATGGCGATGTCGCGCGCGGGGTCGAGCATGATTTCTTCCGTGCCGATGCGAAGGTTGCCGGATGCGGGCAGAAGCGCCTTGTGGGTGTAGAGGCTGTTTCGCCCGCCCACGGGCAGGCTCACGACGAGGGGTGGCACGCGGGACGTATCC
>CAYXPO010000246.1:0-7193 GCA_964466925.1 uncultured Nitrospirales bacterium | reverse complement strand
GTAGTTCAACACCATTTTGCCCTTCTGGATGATGGCATAGGCGGCGAGGCTGTTGCCGGCGACAATGGGGTCCATATTCACGCGGTGGGCGATGTCCGCCCCGCTAATGGTTACGATCGCGCCGCTATTGCCGATTTTGAAGGCACAACTTCCACAGCCCTCGAAGGTGGGCTGCACCAGGGTGTAGGCATTGGGGGTGTCGTAACCGATTTCCCCCAATTGCGGGAAAAGCGGCGTCAATCCGGGGCCGCTTTTGAAATAACAATGATCAAAAAGCACCTGCGATCCGCCGTCCGGGGCCGTGGTGGTTTCCGCGAACACGGCCGGCGCGTTTTCGGAATTCAGGCTGCCTTCCGGGATGAATATGCAATTGTAGGCGTTAATAACCGCCACGTTCTGGATATGGAGGCGCTCCCCGAATCCCATGGCCCGGGAGAAATCCACCATGTGCATTTCGAGATGGAGCGTGGTGTCCCCATGATACGGGCCCGCCAGGAGAATGGGCATGGATTGAATCCCGGGGGTAATGGGCGACCCGGCATCCCCGCCCACGAACATCACATTCGTCAATCCGTGGGTGGCGGTGGCCCGGTTGTCTATGCGCAGAAAATATCCGTCGGGCGCGCCCGGCACTTCGGGATCGCCCAGTTCCCGCGTTTTCTTGCAGATGCGGACATTCTGGAGATCGAGCACCCCGTTCCCCAAATCGCCCAGGACAGGATCGCCGCAATCCACCACGGCCGAGGCATACTCGGAAAACAAGGAAATGGTGTTCTCCAGGTCCGCCCCCTGGACGGACAATTTCTTCCCGGCGGACGCGGAGTTGATGCGGAACACGGGATGATCGGCTTCGGCATGGATGGAGGGAGAGACGCCGCCGATGGACGTAATGGTAATGTTTCCGCAGGCGCAACTGTCATTGAGTTCCATCATCGGGGCAATGAAATATTTCCCGCCGGCGGGCTGATCCGGGCCGGCATATTCAATTTGAATGGTATGATTGCCCAAGGCGTTTTTGGCCGCCGCGAAGGCGTTCTTAACCTCTTTCCACTCGAGGCCCGCGTCCGCGCCATTGCTTTTTACAATATACGTGTTTGCCGATGCTGCCAGCGGAAGGAAAAGAGATAAAAAGAACAGGGGTACGGCATGCCGGCGAAAATACATGAAGCCACTTCTCCGTCGTATTAATCCGCGCACTGAACATCATGTCAGGTATAAATACACTACCACATCGTACGCCATTATACCATGCCCGCGCCCAATCAAGGCAGGCGTCCTTCAGCGGGGACCGCCTTCCCGGCGGCGAAGTTCCTGGAGGATGGCCCGCACCTCTTCGGAGCGGGCCTTGGGCAGCACCAGCACCGCATCCGGGGTGGCGACGACTATTACCTCCTTCATGCCCACCACGCCCACCGTCATGGCCGCCGCGCCGGGGGCGTTGTACACAATGGAATCTTGGCATTCGACCAGCACGGGGTCCCCAAAGGTAACATTGCCTTGGGCGTCGGGGGTACGGGTGCGGTCCAGGGCGGCCCAGGTTCCAATGTCATCCCAGCCGAAGCGCGCCCGGGCCATGCGTACGCAGCGCGCCTTTTCCATCAAGACATAGTCAATGGACTTGTCCTCGATGGTCTCGAATATCCCCCGGACGTTCTCCGAGTCGTTTTTTTGCATGGCCGTGGCCATGCCGCGTGTGGCTTCGGCAAGCGCGGGGCAGACCTGATCGAGTTCGTCGAGAAACGTCGAGGCCTTCCAGAAAAACATTCCGCTGTTCCAATAATACGCCCCGCTTTCGAGGTAGTGTTGGGCTGTTTCCACGGAAGGTTTTTCATGAAACGCCTTCACTTCCAGAATATCGCCCTGACCGGCGGAGGCATGGATATAGCCATAGCCCGTGGCGGGCCGGGTGGGCGTGATGCCTATCGTGACTAGGGCATTGACCTCTTCCGCCGCCTCAAGGGCGGCGTTGACGGTGGCCCGGAAATCGTCCGGATTGTCAATGACATGGTCCGCCGTGAGCACCGCCAGCGCGAGGTCGTCCGCTTGGCCCTGGTATTTGGCGAGCAAATGGGCCGTGGCATACGCCAGGCAGCCGGAGGTGTTGCGCTTGCAGGGTTCCGCGAGCACATTTTCGGAGGGAATGCCCACATTCGCTTCTTGAATCACCGATTGAAGGTGCAGGCCGGTTTGAATATAGACGTCGTCCGCCGGAATCAGCGGTGCAATACGCTTGACCGCCTCTTGAAGCAGCGAATCCGTCTCACTGGTCAGGCACAGCAATTGTTTGGGCCGGTGGACTCGGGACAACGGCCAGAAACGCTCCCCGGACCCTCCCGCCATAATTACCGCAACACGCTTGATGCTCATAGGTCCTATCCATTTTTTTGGTGGTACGTATTAAACCACAGATCGGTGCATATTTCCATGGAAATGCCATTGTCCCAAAAAGAAGCGGTTCCCTGTTCTGTATTGAAACAGTTTTGTTGAGGCGCCATTGTAAGTGCTTTATTTACAGGGGTACAGCATTGGCATGAGGTTGGCTCTCTTTTTACAGAACTTGTTTAAGAAATGAGGAAGTTACGATGCGGCTCGACAAATTAACCATCAAAGCGCAGGAAGCATTATCGGAAGCCTTGGAATTGGCTTCGGATCGGGGCCACGCGGAAATTGGCCCCCTGCATATTCTGCACGCACTGCTCGGGCAGGACCAAGGCGCGGTGGGTTCGATTTTGCAGCGGCTCGGGGTGCATCCGGGTCAGGTGCAGAGTCAAGTGGCGGAGGCGCTGTCGCGGTTGCCGCACCTGTCAGGCGGAACCGCTCAGCCCACTCTTGGCCATGAAGCCCATCAGTCCCTGGACGCGGGCTGGAAGTTTGCCCAGCAGCTTAAAGACGAATATTTAAGCACCGAACATATGCTCCTGGGCATTATCAAACACGGAAAAAACAACGCCGCGCGGATTCTCTCCAATAACGGCGTCACCGAAGATGCCGTGCTGCAAGCCTTGAAACTGGTGCGCGGCAATCAACGCGTGGACGATCCGAACGCGGAATCCACGTATGACGCATTGCAAAAATACAGCCGCGATCTTACGCAACTGGCGCGCGCGGGAAAACTTGATCCGGTCATCGGGCGCGACGAGGAAGTCCGCCGGGTGATCCAGGTGTTGTCGCGCCGCACGAAGAATAACCCCGTGCTGATCGGCGAACCGGGGGTGGGCAAAACCGCCATTGTGGAAGGCCTGGCCCAGCGGATTGTCGCGGGTGACGTGCCGGAAGGCTTGAAGAACAAGCGCGTGGCCACGCTCGATCTCGCCGCCATGGTCGCCGGGGCCAAGTTCCGCGGCGAATTCGAAGAACGGTTGAAAGCCGTGCTCGAGGCCGTGAAAGAAGCCGAAGGCCAGATCATCCTGTTCATTGACGAAATGCACACGCTGGTGGGCGCGGGCGCCGCCGAAGGCGCCATGGACGCCTCGAACATGCTCAAGCCCATGCTGGCGCGGGGCGAGCTGCATTGCATCGGCGCCACCACGCTGAATGAATACAAGAAACATGTGGAAAAAGATGCCGCGCTCGAACGCCGGTTCCAACCCGTTTTCGTGGGGGAACCGGACGTCGAGGACACCATTGCCATTTTGCGCGGGCTGAAGGAACGCTATGAGGTGCATCATGGCGTGCGCATCCAGGACGCCGCCCTTGTGGCCGCCGCCACGCTCAGCAAACGCTACATCGCCGACCGGTTTCTGCCGGACAAGGCCATTGACCTGGTGGACGAGGCCGCCTCGCGCCTGCGCATTGAAATTGACAGCATGCCGTATGAAATTGACGTGCTGGACCGGCGCATCCGGCAGTTGGAAGTGGAGCATCTCGCGCTGAAAAAAGAAACCACGAAGGCGGGCCGGGAGCATTGTGCGGGCGTCGAGCGGGAAATCGCCGATCTGCGCGAGGAACTCAATGCCAAGAAAACACAGTGGATGGCGGAAAAGGAAGTTATTGATCGCATTCGCGGCATCAAGCATCAGATGGAGGAGGCGAAACGCGAGGCGGACATCGCCGAGCGCCAGGGCCATCTGGGCAAGGTCGCCGAAATACGATACGGCACCCTGAATGATCTCCAGCGGAAACTGGACAGTGAGAACACACAACTCGCCAAGCTTCAGCAGAATGGCAGTTATCTCAGCGAAGAAGTCACGGAAGAACATGTCTCGAAAATTGTCTCGAATTGGACCGGCATCCCCCTGGATAAACTGCTGGAAGGCGAAATGCAGCGGCTCCTCCAAATGGAAAACCGGCTGGCGGAACGTGTCGTCGGCCAGGAAGACGGCATTCGCGCCGTGTCGGACGCGGTGCGCCGCGCGCGGTCCGGCTTGAAAGAACCCGGACGGCCCATCGGCTCCTTCATTTTTCTGGGGCCGACCGGCGTGGGCAAAACGGAGTTGGCGCGCGCGTTGGCGGAATTGCTCTTTGACGACGAAAACGCCCTCGTCCGCATAGACATGTCGGAGTACATGGAAAAGCACGCGGTCTCCCGGCTGATCGGTGCGCCGCCGGGCTATGTCGGTTATGAAGAAGGCGGCCAACTCACGGAGACCGTGCGCCGCCGTCCGTATTGCGTCATTCTCCTGGATGAGATTGAAAAAGCGCATCCGGATGTTTTCAATATCCTGCTGCAGGTGCTGGATGATGGACGGCTGACGGACAACCAGGGCAGGACCGTGGATTTCAAGAATACCGTGGTCATTATGACCTCGAATCTGGGCAGTGACCTGTTCCAACATCCCGGACGGACCGAAAAAGAGGTTTCCGAGGCGGTTAACGCCTTGTTAATCAAGCACTTCCGCCCGGAGTTCCTCAACCGTGTGGATGAAAAAGTCATCTTTCATCCGTTGTCGCGGGAACATATTCGCCAAATCGTGGATATACAGATTAGCCATGTGGCGAAACGCTTGGCGGATCGCCACTTGACACTTGAATTGACGGATGCCGCGCGGGACCGCCTCGCCGAGGATGGGTTTGACCCGGTTTTCGGGGCCAGACCCCTCAAGCGGGCCATTCAACGGCAGGTGCTTGACCCCTTGGCCTTGGCCATTTTGGGGGGTAGTGCCAAAGACGGGTCCCGTGTTATAATGGATGTAGACAAAGGCAAGTTGATGTTGAACACAATAGTGCCCCAAGCGGCCTAATGTGGCATAGTTGACCAAATGCTGGTACCTAGGACCAGCTAACCCTCCCCGAGGCCGGACGTATCCCCAGCGTCCGGTCTCGCATTTTATCCCGGCCCGTTTTCCTGAAAAACGCCCAAAAAGCCCTGTTTTTTACCCCTTCCCACGGTCCGCGCCCCTAAACGGCACCCCCCGGGGAACTCCATACATGAATACATGGTCTATTTTGCTTCATTATTAGTGTAACAGTGAAACAACCGAAAAAGTCCCGAAAATGCAAGGCGTGTGTTTTGTAATCCAGATTACAAAAATAATTGACCTGTTTGATTGGGCAATGGCAAAAGAAATCAGCCAATCGAGAAAGAAATCCCGTTCGCCGACATTGGTTGTGCCGTGGATGACAAATACGCCCGGAAGTTCATTGTACGTCCCCCGCCCGCGTCTGTCCATGGTTCCCCGGCGCCGGAACCTGTGGTTACCCGCGGCGTGTTTCATCACCTCATGCTTTTCGTCACTTTACGGGTTTCAGCAGGAGATAATCCAACCCGAACATGTGGCGCGGTTCGGCCTTGGGATTGGCGCCGGTGATTTTCACCTTGAGCAGGTTTTCGCCAGCCTTTAACGCCGCAATGCCGAGGGATTGTTCCGGGGTGGTGATGACGCCGTCATTATAAAAGTCGAAAGAGCGGGCGGTTCCATCGTTGATGGAAACAACCGCAATGCCAAAGTCCCGGGCCTTGGTGAATACCGCGAAGACTTCATACCGGCCCGCCTGTTCCACCGGGAATCCGAGGGTTAGGATATCGCCGGGCTGCGCATCAATCCACCACAGATGCGTCATATTGCTCCAATTGCCCATGCCGCCGGTTTGCGGGGCCGCCGACCCGCCGCCCACGGAAATCACCTTGAGGGTTTCGCCTTCCAGCGCCCCTTCCACACGCCTGGGTTCCGGCACCTTGGCGACCGTCATGGATTCCCGGAGCGGGGCCACAAATGTGTCCGTGGCGCCGATCCCGGCATACCAATAGGCCGTGACCGCCTGGGTGATTTTGCAGTCTTCCCAATGCCACACCTCAATATCCATGTTGTAGGCGCGGGTGAACGGAATATTGTCCAGGATGTGGAACCGGTTCACGCAGGTGTGCCCCATGTTGCCGGGTCCGTCGCACCGGGGCTGGCTGTGGTAGGCGTGCGAATACACTTCCGGGCTGCCCCAGGCATAGCAGAAATAATCCTCCGAACCCGTTCCGAAATGGCTGGGGAATTTCTCGCCATCCACGTAAATTTTTTCATCGCCTTCGCCCCACCACGCGCCCACGGGATTCATCAGTTGCAGCATGCAGCCCACAAAACGCCCGTGTCCCTGCGCAAACAGGATTTTCCAGTCCTGGCGCGGGCGCGTCGGGATGTCGCGCTCGATCCGCCATTTCGCATTGAAATACAGACTATCCGCGGTCCAATCCCGGTGCGCCATCCAGACCGCACCCCGCAGCGAAACCCGTTCCTGGGTCCGATTCACGAAGCGCAGCACGCCGCCCACCTTAAAGGGCATCACCCAATGCGAATAGAAGGTTCCATCCTCCAGCACGCCGCAGGGAAGCCCTTTGTACGGTTTATTGCCCGGGGCCGAACCAAAAAAATCGCCGATGGGCGCCATCACCACGGGAACCGCCACGTCATCCACGGAAAACGTCATCAGCACGCCGCGCAACGCCGCCTCGATGTCCTCCGCCTGCACCTTCATCGTGAGTTCATACACCGCGCCCGGCCCCGGCAGCTTCGCCATCTGGACCGACTGCCCCGGCGCGAGGTCATAGCCGTAATCGCCGCCTTTCACGTGTTTCGGTTTTGCCCACGCCGTCTCCGGGGCCGCCAAGGCCGCCGCCGCCGCATGGATGTCCTCCGCGCAGGCGTCCACGGCGTCCTTGCTCAGCGTCTGAACCTTGGCCCCCTCGGCATAGGTGCGGTAATTGATATGGTAATAAAAATCCGGCAGGCTCGATGTTACTTTGCAATGTTCCGCATAGGGAATGG
>CAYXPO010000245.1:0-7199 GCA_964466925.1 uncultured Nitrospirales bacterium | reverse complement strand
GACACCCCCGGCATGCAGCCGCGCGACATCCTCCGCAAGGCTGGCATCCGCTTGCGCGCCCACCAATTGAATGAACTGGGCGCGGGATGTCAGCGTTACGTCAATATACGCCTTCCGGTCATTCCCCTGGCGGCTCATGTTGCAGATTTTGAACTCGGGGTAGCGTTTGTGGACTTCGTTCATTTGCTCCGTGGAACAGGCGAGGAAACAATGGTTCATGTGCCCCGCATCGGCAATGACCTTTGCCGCAGCCATGGCGATTCCCGGACCATTTTTCAAATGCACATTACACAGAATCGTTGAAGGAATGACATCGAGCACTTCTTTGAGGGTGGGTACTTTTGTTCCCTTGAATTTGGGGTCAAACCAGCTTCCGGCATCCAGCGCGCGGATTTCATCAAAGGTAAAGTCCGCAATTTTCCCCTTGCCGTCGGTGGTGCGGTCCACGGTGGAATCGTGCATGATGACGAGGACATTGTCCTTGGTCATTTGCACGTCGAACTCGATCATGGGGGCGTTTTTCACCACGGCGGACTCGAATGCGGGGATTGTGTTCTCCGGGGCCGCTTTGTTGTCGCCCCGGTGGGCGCAGGCGTGTGCGGCACCGGCGCTGTAGGCGAACAACATGCACGAGGCGGCCAGTAATACGACCGTCTTCTTCATACACGATCACTTTCGGTTATTTGATGAGCTGCTCGATCACGCCATAGGAGGCCGCAATGGCTTCGGGCAGTTTTTCAACGTCTTTGCCGCCGGCCTGGGCCATGTCAGGCCGCCCGCCGCCGCCGCCGCCCACCATGGGCGCGACATTCTTCACGATGTCGCCCGCTTTCACGCGGCTGGTGAGGTCTTTGGTAACGCCGACGCACAAAGAGACTTTATCTTCAACCGCGGAGCCCAGCACCACGACGCCGGAGGCCAGTTTGTCGCGCAGGTGGTCCATCAGGGCGCGCAATCCCGCGGCATCCTGGTCGTCCACCACCACGGCGAGGACTTTAATCCCTTTCACTTCGCGGACCTGGCTCATGTAATCCACACTGGCCCCGGTAGCCGCGGCGCGTTTCCATTTTTCGAGATCGCGCGCCAGGCGTTTGTTCTCTTCGAGCAGCGCCTGGACGCGCTCCTGTAAATCGTCGGGTTTTGCGCTGAGCAGATGCGCGGTCTGCATCAACTGGCGTTCCCGCGCCTGCAAGGCTTCGACACAGGGTTCGCCGCACACGGCTTCGATCCGCCGCACGCCCGAAGACACGGAAGATTCACTCAGAATCTTGCAGTAGCCAATCACGCCCGTGGTTTTGGTGTGGGTGCCGCCGCAGAGTTCGAGGCTGATACCGGGCACGCTGACCACGCGCACGATGTCAGCGTATTTTTCACCGAAGAGCGCCATGGCGCCCGCGGCCCGCGCTTCTTCGATGGGTTTGAAATCAACCTGCACCGGGGCGTCGCAACGGATATAGCTGTTCACCAGACGCTCAATGTCCTGGAGGCGGTCCGCGCCGATGGCTTCAAAATGGGTGAAGTCAAAGCGCAGACGGTCCGGAGCCACGAACGAACCGGCCTGATGCACATGACTGCCCAGCACGTTTTGCAGTGCGGCCTGAAGGAGGTGTGTGGCCGTGTGATGGTTCTCGGTGCTCTGGCGGAGCGCGGCATCCACGCGCGCATCCACCTTGTCGCCCACGCGCAACACGCCGCGATTCACTTTCACGCAATGCGCATGCAGGCCGTTGACCGGCTTCGTGGTGTTGGTGACATGCGCATTTCCATCCACCGCATCAAAGACACCCGTATCGCCTACTTGTCCGCCGGATTCCGCATAAAAAGGCGTCACGTCCAGGATAACATCGCCTTCTTCGCCTTCTTTCAGCGCCGTGATGGATTTTCCCTCGCACACGATGCCGGTGATGGTGGCGCTGCATTCGCGGGTTTCGTAGCCGGTGAATTTCGTGTCGCCGAGTTGGTCGTGCAGGCTGCGGTAGATGGCGGCCACGGATTGCTGGCCGCTGCCGGTCCACGCGCCGCGCGCCTGTTCGCGCTGACGTTCCATGGCGGCGTCGAAGCCTTCACGGTCCACGGAAAATCCCTTGTCAATGGCCATGTCGGTGGCGAGATCCAGCGGGAAGCCGTAGGTGTCGTACAGCTTGAACAATTCATCGCCCGGCGTTACGGTGGCGCCTTCCTTCTTCATTTTCGAGAAAAGGGCATCGAGCAATTCCATGCCCCGCGCCAAGGTTCCGGCGAAGCGTTCTTCCTCCGTGTGAATGATCTTCTCAATCTGCACCCGGCCTTCGATCAGTTCAGGATACTGATGCCCCATGCGTTCAATGACCGTGTGGCAGACCTTGTGCAGGAACGGTTTTTCCAGTCCGAGTTCGCGTCCGAACCGCGCGGCGCGCCGGAGCAGACGGCGCTCCACATAGCCCCGGCCGTCGTTGGCGGGGAGAATGCCGTCGGCAATCATGAAGGACAACGCGCGGATATGATCCGCAATCACCCGGAAGGGCACGGGGTTGTCCGTATAGCGCACTTTCGTCAATGCCTGCGTGGCTTCGATGAGCGGAAGGATGCCGTCGGTGTCAAAGACGGTTTCCACGCCCTGGGTGAGCGCGGCGACGCGTTCGAGGCCCATGCCGGTGTCAATGCCGCGGTTTTTCAAGGGCGGGCGGGAGCCGTCGAGTTGTTGATCGTATTGAGGGAACACCAGGTTCCAGAATTCGATGAAGCGCTCCTTGGGATCGTTCTCGGGCGTGGCGGCGGGATCAATGGATTCGCCGCGGTCAAACAGCAATTCCGAACACGGCCCGCACGCGCCCGTATCGCCGGCGGGACCCCAGAAATTGTCTTTTGCGCCCAGGCGCACAATCCGCGAGGCGGGAATGCCGATTTCCTTTTCCCAAATGCCATGGGCCTCGTCGTCCTCCGTGTAGACGGACACCCAGACCTGTTCCGGCTTGAATTTAATCACTTGCGTGACATATTCCCAAGCCCACCGAATGGCTTCGTGCTTGAAATAATCGCCGAAGGAGAAGTTCCCCATCATCTCGAAGAAGGTCATGTGACGCGAGGTTTTTCCGACTTCGTCGAGGTCGTTGGCTTTTCCGCCCGCGCGCAGACATTTTTGCGCGGTCGTGGCGCGCCGGTAGGGCACGGGCACTTCGCCGGTATAGTACGGCTTGAACTGCACCATCCCCGCGCTGGTGAACAGCAGGGTGGGGTCGTTTTTGGGCACCAGCAAGTCGCTGCGTTCCACCACATGCCCATGCCGGCGGAAAAACTCCAAATAACTGCTGCGAATATCATCGCTCTTCACGGGATCGTCTCCAATAGTGTAAAGAAACAGGGTTGAGGGCGAATTCTACCAAATATCCGGGCTGGCCTGCATCTTGAAGACGGCAAGAGAGCAAGGCGCGCCCCATGTTGACAGCCCGGCGCAACCTTGTGCCAGACCGCCGCGCACGGCCCGGCACACGCGTCCGGGCCGGGCCGCCCATGGTGGGAGCACGGTTTATTTCTTGGCGTTGGGATAGGTATCCGGGACCACGACCACTTGGGTGCTGAATCTGAAGTCTACATTACTCAGGTTGGAATCCGGCCCGGGGTAGATCACTTGCAGGAAGAAGGCGGTCCAGCCTTCGCCATTGGCCGGCACGGGCACTTCACCCACATATACGCCGCTTTTGCACGGCGCAATCTCCGATTCCCCTTCCGTTTCACCGCATTCTGCATCGTCCCCCGAGCACGTGGCGCAGAGAATCGTGGAGGTCCAGTCCTCGCCAATGGTTTCCAGGCGGAAATCACGCGCGGTACGGTTGCTGGCGGTCCACAATTTCACCATCTTGGGTTTGGTGTCCGTGGTCAACACGATTTGATTGCCGCTCACGGTCCAATTGAACACCGGGCGGCTGACGCCGCGGATGAAGGAGTTGTAGAAGGCAAGCAGGCTGTTATAGGCCCCGGGGTCCACACTGAGTTTGTCGCCGGAGGAGAGGCTGTGGTCGGTATTCGGGGTGTAGTAGAGATAATTGGCTCCCGGCACATTCTGCGAGGGACTGGCCCGGCGCATATAGAACCGCGAGGAATCCGGCAGGAAGAACTGATCGCCCGTCGAATTGACAATCATTTTGGGCATCGTTAGCCGGGTGCGGTATTCATAGGGGTCCACAATCTTCAACAGGGAATCTCCGGCGGGCGTTCCGAACCGCTCGAAGACTTTGGCATCAACGTAATCTTTCACCGCATCGGAATAGAACCCATAGGCGTTGAAATGATGGGCCATCTGTTCGTCCATGTTCAGCACATCAATCACGATGGGCATGATGGCCGTCACGCGGGGGTCGGCGGCGGCGGTCAGCCAGGTGGTCCATCCGCGCTTGGAGGCGCCGGTCACCACGAAGTGGCTGATGGGCACGGAAACACCGGGCTTTTCGAGGGCCATGAACTGCTGGATGGTGTCCATGGCGCGGACGGCGGCGCGGGTCATGGGGAGCACGGCCGGCCACGTCATGTCCGGATCATTCGCGGCATAACCGGTCATGTATTTGTCGTAGCTGTGGGCGAGGATGGCATCTTCCGACCTCTTGCTCGCCTCGTCCGCGAAAAGGAGGGGTTGGTTCGGCACGGATTGAATCATGGCGACCACGCTCCCTGTGGACAAACTGAAGGGGGCCATGAGGGTGCCATAGTCCGTGGAGGGTTGTGATCCCGTGCTGCCTCCGGCAATCATCAGGAGGGCGGTATCGCTGGTGACAATGGGCGGTTCGATAATGGTGATGTAATGGCTCCAAACCACTTGATCAACCTCGGAAGCGCCGCGCCATGCGCCCGAGGTCATATTGAGGAGGTAGGACGTGATGCCCAGCGACGGGAACGAGGAGGTAAGCTGCAATCCGTAGTCGTAACTGGGATCGCATGCGGCGACATAGGTGTCCAGCACGCTGCCATCCTCCACGGGTTTTTCCGCGAACGATTCCGCCTTCATGCCCAGGGAGTTTGCGCGGGACAGGTTCAGGTTGCTTATCAGGATGGTGACGTGGGAAAAACAGTCTTCTTCATCGGGCTGGAACCCGGTCAGTGTCAGGGAGTCTTTCAGTCCGTCATTATCGGTATCCACCCCTGAAACGTTCAGTTCGTCGCCGGGGAATCCGGTGCGGAACACCGCCACGGCCATGCTGTTGCCGGCATTATCCGCTTTCCATTTTTTGGTGTTGAAGGTCAAGGTGAGCGAATGGGCCAGGGGATTGATTTTCAATTCGATGACGCGCGCGCTCAACGGCGGGATATCCGTCAATTGGGCAAGCGTTGCCGTGAGCAGGTCCGCCTTGTCGGTGGGCGCCAGCATTTCCTGGGTGACAATGGCGTCTGCTGCGAACCGGTCTTCGTTCAAGGTAAACGGCTTGCGCGCCTCATCGCTCGGGCGCAGGAGGGACAGCGGGCTGTTGAGGTAGGCGCGGTCCAACAGATAGGCCCAATAGGCTTGTGCAAGCGGCATTTGCAGGTTCGCGGCAAGCGCGCGGTCCATGGCTTCCGCCGTGTATTGGTAAATCTCGTCCAAGTCCATCAGCAGCAGATCGTCCGAAAGATCATCAAAGGTGGCGCGCACTTCTTCGAGAATGCCGCGCGCCAAGGGGGTGTGCGACATGATGTAGGCGAAGGGATGGTTCAGGTCTTGTTCGGTGCGCTGGGTGTACAAGAAGAATTCCTGGTTCGCGGCGGAATAGCGGGGCAGTGCGGAATCCACCGGCGCGAGCAGTTGATTCGAGAGCAGTGCGTATTCGTTGGGTTCCAGACCGCGGGCCGGCGTGGCCATTTCAAAACGCTTCAACACGCCGTCTTCGTTCAGGTCCAGGCGGACAAAGGTCTGTTCCGGGAGGTCCGGGTATTGCCCTTGTGCTTCGGCATAGGTCAATCCGCCGCTCCTATCGGTGTCCAAGGCCGCAAAATTCGCCAAGAGACCCCAGATTATCTCGCCATCGCTTTCCGCGAAATCCGCCAGGGCGTCCTTAAGCTCCGAGCGTTGAATCTGGCCGTCCGCATTGCCGTCCCAGGCGGTCAACAACGCCGTGGGCAGGGTTTGCGATTCCGCATAGCAGATCCCGTTGTTATTGGTGTCCAGGGCCGCGAAATGGTCCAGCATTTCGGTCAAGACGGACAATTGACTGCGGTCCAGCAGAGTCAAGGCGTTGGTTAATTCCGCTTGGGTTAACAATCCGTTGCGATTCAGGTCCACGCGGCGGAAATCGGACTCGATGAGGGTGGGAATGGAGGGGCGAGCTTCCGCGAACGACAAGGCGCCGGAGGCATCCTTGTCCAAATCATCAAAGTAAATGTAGAGGTGGCCCGATACCGGAATATCGCGTTGTTCCGGCCATTGCGCCCATTGTCCGAGCATGGTGGCGATGCCATCTTCCAGGCCGGCCAGGAAATGGACGGGCGCGGCCACGCCGTTCACCACGCCGTCGGCGGCGCTGGGAATGGTGATGTCCGGGTAGTCATACCCGTTGAAACAGGCCTGAAACAATTCCTGCATAAAGGCGTTGGCGGGCGTAAGTTCCTGGGCGATATCCACCTTTTCGGCGTCCTCCGCCACGGCGCTGGCGTTGTGGAGGGCGATGGCCAGCAATTGCCGCGGGTCCACCACAATGCCGCCAAAAATCTGCGTGCGGTACACCAAATCGTTAAAACTTGAATAAGCACTGGAGTACCGGGCGCTCATGTCATAGAATGCCAGGGTGTATCCATTGTCATTGTCGGTCAGGGCCGGGCTGCGCAACCCCGCGCTCATGGCGGCGGCATTCACGGACTGCAAGGCCACCATGAAATTGGTGAGGGTGGCGTCCATTTCTTTATCCGGGAAACTGGTGCGTTCGTAGGGGGGCGTATAGTCAATGCGGCCGAGCCGGAGGGCGGTCAACTGCCGCAGCAGCGCCGTGCTGAAATACATGCGCCAATGCTCTTTCCAGAGATAGGCGGTGGCCGCTTTGGTTTCGGGGGGCATCCCCACTTCCATCATGCGGCCCTCGGGGCGGTACGCCACAACGTAGTTGGTGCGGACCGGCAACCGCATCACGGAGGCCACCACAGTGTTGTTTTCAATCTTTCCGAAGATGGGAATGGTCAACCCATCTTCCGTCATGGCGAGGATATGGACTTTTTCGGGAACACGGTCGGCGGCGGGTATCAACGCCGGCATAAAGGGGAGG
>CAYXPO010000244.1:0-7210 GCA_964466925.1 uncultured Nitrospirales bacterium | reverse complement strand
CTGATCGGGCGAGAACAGGTATTGCTGCGGACCTTGCGCGTTTTGGGCCGCCGACTGAAAAATAACCCGGTATTTGTGGGCGAACCGGGGGTGGGCAAAACCGCCCTTGCGGAAGGGCTCGCCCTGCGCATCCATGAAGGGCGCGTGCCCCCCATCATGAAAGATGTGGAGATTCTGGCGCTGGATTTGCCGGGGATGCTGGCCGGCACCAAATTCCGGGGCGATTTCGAGCAGCGGCTTAAGGCGGTGCTGCAGGAACTCAAAACCCGGGCCAACGTCATTTTGTTTATTGACGAGATTCACACCATCGTGGGCGCGGGCGCGACCACGGATTCCTCGATTGACGCCTCCTCCATTCTCAAACCCGCCCTGGCCTCGGGCGAACTGCGGTGCATCGGCTCGACCACCTACGAAGAGTTCAAAAATCACTTCGAGAAGGATCGCGGGCTGTCCCGGCGCTTCCAACGGATTGACATCGAGGAACCGTCGGTCGAGGAGACGGTGCGGATTGTGCGCGGGCTGAAACCGCGCTATGAAGAACACCACGGCATTCACTATACCGACATGTCCCTGCGCGCGGCGGTGGAACTCTCCGCCAAGCATATCAACGACCGGTTCCTGCCGGACAAGGCGATTGACGTGATTGACGAGGCGGGGGCGAACGTCAAGCTGGAATCGGGCGGGACCCGCAAAACCATCCGGCCTTCGGACATCGAGCGCGTGGTCGCGGAAATCGCCAAAGTGCCCGTGCGCACGGTGTCCTCCTCCGACAAGGAGAAACTCGCCCAACTGGACGTGGAGTTGAAACAGACGGTCTTTGGGCAGGACGAGGCGATTGATCAGGTGGTGCGGTCCATCCGCCGGTCCCGCGCGGGGTTGGGCCGCGTGGACGCCCCCATCGGCTGCTACCTGTTCACCGGCCCGACGGGCGTGGGCAAGACCGAGGTGGGGCGGCAACTCGCCCAGATTCTCGGCAACCACTTCGCCCGCTACGACATGAGCGAGTATATGGAAAAGCACGCGGTCTCCCGGCTCATTGGCGCGCCGCCCGGTTATGTGGGCTTTGATCAGGGCGGGCTGCTGGTGGACGAAATCCGCCGCCACCCCTATACGGTGCTCCTGCTCGACGAAATCGAGAAGGCGCATCCGGACCTCTTCAGCATCTTGTTGCAGGTGATGGACAACGCCACCCTCACGGACAACACGGGCAAAAAAGCGGACTTCCGCCATGTCATTCTCATCATGACCTCGAACGCGGGCGCGCGCGAACTGGCCGCGGCGAGCATCGGCTTCCGCGCCGGCGAAGAAGACCCCAAGCACAAAAGCCTCAAGGCTATCGAGAAAGCGCTCACCCCGGAATTCCGCAACCGCCTCGACGCCATCATCACGTTCAACGCCCTGCCCATGGAAATCATCGAGCGGATCGTGGACAAGTTCCTGCGCGAGATCGAGGCGCAACTTGCGGGACGTAATGTGCGCATCGCGATTACCCCGGAGGCCCGCCGCTGGCTCGCGGAGCACGGCTACGACCATAAGTTCGGCGCACGGCCTCTCCGGCGGCTGATCCAGCAGGAAGTGGAAACCCCGCTGTCCGATGAAATCCTGTTTGGACGCCTGGAAAAAGGCGGCACCGCCACCATCGAACTTCACGAAGAGAAGCTGGCGTTTTCCTATGCGGCGGCACAGGGAACCACAAATTAACTATTCGACAAACAGGGAATGCTGGTTCCCGCCTGTCCAAATCCTTTGGGTAAACCACGGAGGGCACGGAGAAAGCGACGCCTTCCCATCCTCCGTACTGCCTTTTAATATTTTGTGAAAATTTGTCCTCATGATTCACAAAAACAACTATGTCGGCATGCAATGATTTCCATCTGTACAAACCCGTGCCATACCGATCTTTCGCGGCGCCGCGCGCGATACTTCTAAAACATCTGTGCCAATCTGTGTAATCTGCGAATCCTCTTCTTCCGCGCAACTACGAACACGCGGGCCGGGTATTTAACCCCATCTCCTCTTCGGACGGCGCGCTTTGACTCAATTGCCGGGCGCGCTGAAAACTCTCCCGCGCTTTGTCATCAAGACCGAGAAGTTGCAACGCCCTTCCGATGTGGGCATGCGTCAGGGGATCCTCCGAATCGAGCCGCAACGCGCGTATCAGCACTTCCAATGCGGCCTTCCCTTCGCCCTGCCGCACCATCGCCTCTCCCTCCCGCCGCCGTTGATGCGCTTCCAACCGGCGTTGCACCTCTTCCAAGCGCGGCGCACTATTCAGCGCGGCCCGGAGTTCCTGGAAGGCCCTTTCTTCCGCCCCCTGCAAATCATAAACACGCGCACGATATAAACGGGCCTGGACCGCGCGCGGCTCTGCTTTCAACACGGCATCAAGCCGGACCGCCGCGGCCGCCATCCGTCCTTCACGGCAGTCCATGGCCGCCAGCGCCGTCAACACGTGCGGCGGCGTGATTCCCGCCGCTTCCAGCCGTTCCAACAGTTGCCGCGCCTCCGGCAATTGCCCGCGGTTCAAATGAATCGAGGCCAGCGTGGTGGCCGACCCCAAGTGCAGCGGGTCCAACGCCAGCGCCTTATGGCAGACATTCTCCGCTTCCTCGATCAGCCCATGGGCCAACGCATTCTCCGCAAAATCATGCAGACACTTGACGTCATGGGGACGTTCCATAATTTTCTGGCGCGCAATCTCCAGATACAAGGCGGCCTTCTCCGCGCACCGTTCCGGCGAGGCATCATACCCGTAATGATGTATCAGAATATCTTCATGCCGGATGCGTCCGCCCTGTTCCACCACGCTCTCCGTTATGTTCTCATGCACCCGTTCCCGGTATTCAAATCCCCGGCCATTGCGGAAGAGCCGCAACAAGTCCACACGAATATACCCCGAATAACCCCGCGCATAAGGATTATTGGCATCCGTGGGCATCCACCGCCAGGCCCGGGAATCGTTCGTGTAATTCGCCAGTGTCACCTCAATGGCGTCCGCGCCCCGGCCATCGGCATCCACCAGTTCCCGGATGCGCCGCGCCCCCTCGGAATCCAACACTTCATCCGCATCCAGATGCAGCAGCCAATCCCCCTGCGCGGTGTTCAACACCTGATTGCGCGCTGCCGCAAAATCGTTCTCCCAGGGAATCGAGAACACCCGCGCCCCAAACTCCTGCGCTATTGCCTCCGTGCCATCCGTGGACCCGGTATCCGCCACCACAATCTCCTCCGCGATGCCCCGGACGCTTTCCAGGCACGCCGCAAGGCATCCCGCCTCGTTTTTCACGATCATTACAACACCCAGGCTTGGCATACCACCCTTCCAAAATTGTCCCATGGGGCCATTATAGAGGGAAAAGAGCGAAAAATGGAAAAGCACGTCCGCTTGGACGTGCTCGTTTTATCATTATGCCGGAGTACGTTACCCGAGATACTTCATCAGCCGTTCCGCGACTTTCGCGACCACTTCGGGGTTTTTGTAGTCGCCCCGCTCGAGACGTTCTTTCGCCGCCGCCACCTTCTCCGCCCGCACCGTCTCCTGCGATTTCGTCATCTGGACAATCCGGGATAATTCCGCCGCTGCGCGCGCTTCGCTGCTAATCAATACGCCGTCCTTGGCTTCCAGGACTTTGCCGCCCGATTCACCGCTGTCTCGGGACCCGATTTCGCGCTCATCGCGTACTTTGGCTGGCCGTCCAGACTTCGGCTCTGGAACGCCGCCAAGTCCTTGTATACCAACCATATAGCACTCTCCTCAGGTCAAGCCTGTCTTCGTATTCGCTCGTCTTCTATCCCTATATATCGGCAAAATCCACCCGATCTTTAGCACAAATCCTCCCTTTCCCAAAGGGGATATTGGTTCTACCATAGGGCCGGTTCCCAAATCAACACGGCTGCAGGCCTTACAGCGGAGAAGAACGGTGGCGACTTTTCCACCGCCTGGGGTTGTTGGGGGGCTGAAAATGGGGCGACAGGTATACCGAGCGACAGAAGTGGCGGGGGCTGTGCGCAGAAGCCTTTGAAAACGGCGGGTGGCGATGGTACCATGCTTGCATTATGAGCGGCACGGTGTATTCAAGCGCCCGGGAACGGGACATTCTGAAGGTGGTTCCGGACCTTATCAAGGCCCGGGAGTTGCTCCGCGACTTGGTTTGGAAGGAGTTGCGGGCGCGCTATCGCTATGCCGTAATAGGGTTTCTCTGGGCCGTTCTTGAACCGCTGCTTTTCACCCTGATTCTCGGCTTTGTGTTCGCGGTGTTGCTGGCGGACAAGGCGAGTTTCGTGCGCGGGGACAACGGCCCGCCGTTCATTGTCATGCTTCTGTGCGGGCTGGTGTTTTGGCAATACACCTCGACGGCGCTTACCAATGCCACGTTTTCCCTGATCGCCAATCAGAACCTGGTGAAGAAAGTGCATTTCACGCGCGAAACCGTGCCCTTGGCGTCGGTCTGCGTCCCGCTGGTGAATCTGGCCGTCGGCGTGGCCCTGCTCCTGGTGGTGCATCTCCTGCTGGGCGGACACCTCAGTTGGGCGCTGCTCGGAATGCCGGTGGTTTTCGGCATCCAGTTTGTATTGACGGCGGGGTTGGCGCTGTTGTTTTCCTGCGGGCACGTCATGCACCGCGATGTGGGCAACCTGGTGACGGTGGGGCTCCTGTTCTGTTTCTACGCCTCGCCCGTTTTCTATCCCCTTGAAATGGTCCGGGCGGCGCAGTTTTTCCCGGGATGGGTGACGCCGCTCTATATGCTCAACCCGATGGCGGGCCTGTTAACCGCCTATCGGCGCATCTTGTTCGACGGGCAGTTTCCGGGTCTCTTGTGCTTGTGGCCCGCCTTGGCCGCGGCGCTCGTCCTGGCGGCGGGGCTGGTGGTCTTCCGCCGCAACGCTCCAACCTTTTCGGATTACCTGTAATGGCTGTCATTGAAGTGGACCATGTGACGAAGATATTCCCCGCGCGCCGGGGTCCGCGCGACCTCCGCGTCCGCCGGGGGATCGCCGACTTGATCCGGGGCACCAAAACGGGCACGGTCACCGCGCTCCAGGACATCTCGTTGTCGGTGGAGGCCGGGGAGTCGCTCGGGATCATCGGGCGCAACGGTTCGGGAAAATCCACGCTCCTGAGCATTATCGGCGGCGTTACGCTCCCGACCCAGGGCCGGGTCACCGTGAATGGCCGGGTGGCGTCCCTGCTGGAGCTGGGGGCGGGATTCCACCCCTTGCTGACCGGGCGCGAAAACGTGTATCTCAACGCGGGGCTTCTGGGCATGCGCCATGCGCAAGTGGACGAAGTGTTTGATCGCATCGTGGAATTCTCGGGGATCGGTGAATTCATCGATCATCCCATTGACACGTACAGCAGCGGGATGTATGTGCGCATCGGTTTTTCGATTGCCGTGCACACCAACCCCGACGTTTTTCTCGCCGACGAAGTGCTCACCGTGGGCGATGAATATTTCCAGCGCAAGTGCCGCCAGAAAATCGGCGAACTGCGGGAGCAGAAAAAAACCATCATCTTTGTCTCGCACGATTTGGGCATCGTGAATTCCCTCTGCGGACGGGTGATCCTGCTGGACCGCGGGCGCATGCTCCACCGCGACACCGTTCAAAAAACCATCAGTTTCTACCTGCGCCAGGTGGGGCGGGACCGCGGGGTGCACACCTTTACGGAAGGGGCCGTGGACGCGGTCCAATGCGACGGGCGGATTTCCCTGTTTCACCAACAGGAGGAAGTGACCGCGCCGCATGGGATACTGATGCACATGGAGAGCCTGGGCCAGTGCCACATGTCCCATACGGCCGAATGGAACGTGACGGAACGCACGGCCACGGGATGCCGCGCGCGCGGCATGATGCCCCGTTTGCCGATTGCGCTTCTGTGGGACCTTGAGTTGCGCCAGGACGTGTTGCGCTGGACGGTATCGCTCGAGGTGTTGCGCGAAGTCAAGCTGGATGTCATATCAATCCTGTTTCACTGGCCCGTGGCGTACGCGCACTGGCACTACGGGCGCCTTTCCGGGCACTTCGATGAAATCACCCCCAAGGATGTGACGATAAACCTTGTGGCGGCCGCGTCGGATGTCATGCCCAATCGAAGCGCGGTGATGCCCATGACGGCGGTGTTCCCGGAGGCGCAGTCGTCCCTGCCGGCCGTGATTGCCAGTTTCGAGGCGACCCGCTATCCCTTCGCGTATTACTGGGCCAATTCCGATTACATGACCTATTGCCGCATTTTGTGCGCCGATGTTCACCTGACCGGCCAAGGGCGGCATTTCGCGCCGGGGCGGCATGAACTCATCACCTTTGAAGTGAGCCTGTGGCGGGATTGGGAGGCCGCGCGGCAACAGGTCACCCGTTTGCGCAATGAACTGCGGCGGGTGCTGAATGAAGACCGGGCGTTGACCCACGGACCCTGTTCGGCCTATTTGGAAGAGGGGCGGCTCCGGCTGGCGTATGAAGAGCGGGAATTCACGTCCTTCCTGCATTTCTACGCCTCGATGCTGGTCCAGCAGCTCTGGAATGACAGCCACAATCTCCACTGGACCTCGGTGTCCTCGGATGGCGCGCGCATCGAAGCGGTGGGGGAGTCGCGCCGGTTTCCGTTTCAGCAAACCTGGGAAGTGGCAAAGGCGGACGATGGATTTTCGGTGCGCATATGGATGGACGTCCGGGAACCCTTCGATGTCCAGGAATATCATGCGTCCATGGTGTTGTTGCCCGCCTATACGGCCTGGCAAACCGACCATGAGTCGGGGGACTTCCCCCCCTTTGATCCCGGCAAGGACACGTGGATACATTTGAACAAGACGTATGCGCCGGGCAGGCGGGCCACGGCCTGGGGACCGGGTCTGCCCACGGTGACCCTCGAGGCCGATGCCAATGCACTTGTTTTTCGGATGACGCCCCTGAACACGAAATTGGAAGAGAAGGGACGGGTGCTGCAGGCCTTGCGCGCCTCGGACGCCGGCCCCCTTCATTTTGAACCGGGACGGCATCTGTACTTTTCCGGAATCATCCGGATGGCGCCGCCGCGGGAAACGGCGGGCATGGGAAGAGAACACGTATGAACCAAGCAAGCGGCGGATTTGTCCGGACGAAAAAGCGCGTAATCACCAAACGCGGGGTCATGTGGCTGGGTCAGACCTGCAACCTGCGCTGCTACTTCTGCTACTTCATCAACCGGATTGAAGACCCCAAGAACCCTGAACACCCG